>DATJOV010000001.1:0-14392 GCA_035506735.1 Acidimicrobiales bacterium
GGCGGGCGGCCGTCATCGAGGTGGCGGCCCGGACGATCGGCGGCCTGTGTGCCCGTACCCTCACCTTCACCACGGGCGCCACCCTCGAGCAGCTCGTCCTGGCCCAGGCGCTCGGTCGGCCGCTCGGACTCACGGGGCACCGGAGCCCGGCGTCGGGTGTGCTCATGCTCCCCATCGCGGCCAAGGGGATCCTGCGGGCCGTCGAGGGTCGCCAGCGCGCGCTGTCGGTTCCCGGTGTCACCGAGCTGGACATCACCATCCCCCTCGGACACCCGGTGGTGCCGGTCCCCGAAGGTGACCGGTACCTCGGCTTCGTCTTCGCCCGCGACCGGGATCCGGGGCGCGTGGAACGGGCCCTGCGCCGGGCCCGTGCCGTGCTGGAGGTGCGCCTGGACGCCCCGTAGGCCCGGGCCCCCGGCCGGCCCCGGGCCGCCGCTACCGTGGGGTCGGTGCGCGTCCTGCTGGTGTCGACCTACGAGCTCGGCCACCAGCCCCTGCACCTCGCCGCACCGGCCGGGGCCCTCCTGCGTGCCGGCCACGAGGTGCGCTGCGCCGACCTCGCCCTCGACCCCCTCGATCCCGCCGACGTGGCCTGGGCAGATGCCATGGCGTGCTCCGTCCCCATGCACACCGCCATGCGCCTGGCCCTGCCCCTGTGCGACGAGGTGCGGGCCCGCCGTCCCGACATGGCCCTCGCCCTGTACGGGCTGTACGCCGGGCTCGACGGGGCCGAGGGGGCGCCCCGGCGTGCCGACGTGGCCCTGGCCGGGGAGTACGAGCCCCACCTCGTGGCCTGGGTCGACGCCCTGGCCGGCACCGGCCCGGGGGAGGGAGCAGCGGGCCCGGGCGGGGTGGGCCCGGCCCGCACCGTGGTGGGCCTCGGACGGGCCCGGCCCGGGGCGCGGGCGGGCCTGCCGGCGCGCCGGCTGCTCCCCGGCCTCGACCGCTACGCCCGGCTGGCCCTCGGCCACGAGCGCCGCCCGGCCGGCTACGTGGAGGCCACCCGGGGGTGCGCCCACCGCTGCCGGCACTGCCCCGTGCCCGTGGTCTACGACGGGCGCACCCGCCGCACCGAGGAGGACGACCTCCTCGCCGACGTGGAGCAGCAGGTGGCGGCCGGGGCCCGGCACCTCACCTTCGGGGACCCCGACTTCCTCAACCGCCCCGGCCACGGGGCCCGTGTGGTGGCGGCCGTGCACGGGGCCTTCCCCTCCCTCACCTTCGACGTCACCGCCAAGGTGAGCCACGTCCTGGCCCACGCCGAGCTGTGGCCGCGTTTCGCCCACGCCGGCTGCCTGTTCGTGGTGTCGGCCTTCGAGTCGGCCAGTCCCACCGTCCTCGCCCATCTCGACAAGGGCCACACCGTGGCGGACGAGGTCGAGGCCGTGGCCGTGCTGCGCGCCGCCGGGATCGAGCCCCGGCCCTCGCTCCTGCCCTTCACTCCGTGGAGCAGCGCCGCCGACGTCGTCGAGCTCCTCGATCTCGTGGCACGATGCGACCTCGTGGGCAACGTCGATCCCGTCCAGTACGCCATCCGTCTCCTCGTGCCGCCCGGGTCGCTGCTCGTGCGGGCCGGGCGCCTCGACGGCGCCCTGGGCGCCTACGACCCCGAGCGCCTGGGGTGGACGTGGCGCGCCCCCGATGCCCGCCTCGACGCCCTGCAGGTGGAGCTGTCCGCCGTGGCCGAGCGGGCCGGGGCCGGCGGCTGGCCCGCCGCCCAGGCCTACGCCGCCGTGCGGGCCGCCGCCGCCGCCCACCTCGGCGCCGACGCCGGTGGCGCCCCGCCCGCCGTCGAGGCGCGCCTGGCGGCCCCCGCAGCCGAGGACGATCGCCCCCGCCTCACCGAGGCGTGGTTCTGTTGTGCCGAGCCGAGTGACGCCCAGCTCCACGCGGCGCGGGTGTGCACCCCCGCCGGCGTGGGGGGCGAGTGAGGAGCACCGTGGCCACGAGCCGTGCGACGACCCAGGGGACCCCGGTCCCCGCCCCCCACCGGCACGGCCCCTGGCGCCGCGCCCCCGAGGGCTCCCACGAATGGGTGAGCTTCCCCGACCCCGAGGAGGAGCGGACCTGGCTCTTCGACGTCACGTTCTTCGAGAGCTCCTGGACCTGCATCTTCGGGCGGGGGTGCCAGGGCGTGCTCACCGGCCCCGCCCCCGAGCTGGTCCAGGGGTGCTGCTCCTACGGCGCCCACTTCACCGGGGCCAAGGACGTGCGGCGGGTGGAGCAGGCCGCCGCCGGGCTCACCCCCGAGCAGTGGCAGTTCCGCGCCAAGGCCGTGCGCCCCGGGCGCAAGCGGCCCGACATCGCCGTCACGTCCAAGACGGGGGAGATCACCACCCGCCTGGTGAAGGACGCCTGCATCTTCCTCAACCGCCCCGGGTTCCCGGGCGGGGCGGGGTGCGCCCTGCACCGGGCCGCCGTCGAGCGGGGCGTGCCCCACATGACGCTCAAGCCCGACGTGTGCTGGCAGCTCCCCCTGCGCCGCGACGACGAGGTGGCCGACGACGGGCACGTCACCTCGATCATCCGGCAGTGGGACCGCCGCGACTGGGGCGACGGCGGGTTCGAGTTCCACTGGTGGTGCACGGAGGGGCCCGAGGCCTTCGTGGGGACCCGCCCCGCCTACCGGGAGCTGGCCGACGAGCTCACGGCCATGGTGGGCAAGAAGATCTACCGGCGCCTGGTCCGCTACCTCGACGCCAGGGCCGAGGCCCTGGGCCGGCACGGTCCCGAGGAGGCACCGGCCGCCAACGGGGCGGGCGAGGTCGCCCCCGTGCCGGTGCGCCTCCCCCACCCGGCGCTGCGCAGCTCCGGCTCCTGAGCCCGCCCGGCGCGCCCGCACCGGGGACGGCCCTCACTCGGCCAGAGGGTCGTCCTCCTCGGCATCGGCGCTCGAGCCGAGGATGTCGGCGTACTCGTCGTTCTCGACCAGGCACCACGAGGCGTGCTGGTCGTCGGGCTCGGCCCCGCACTCCGGACAGCGCGTGCTGGCGGTCGCGACCGAGCGTTTGAGGCTGCGCGCCTCCTCGAAGCGGCGATGCCGTCCCTTCTTCACGAGCAACTCCTCCCTCGGCCGGGGGCGGGGATCACGGCGAGGACTCGCCGCCAGTGTACCCCCCGGTCGGGCGGGGCCCGGCCCCGCCCGGGAGGCGCCACGGCCCCCGTTCGCCCCTGGTCAGAGGGCCCGGAGCCCGGTGCCGGTAGTGTCGCGCCGTGGCCGAGGACTTCGACGCGGCGTCGATGGTGGCGCGCTTTCGCGCCCGGGCGGCGGCGGTGCGAACCCGGGGCATCCCCCCCATCGAGGGCCCCGAGCGGCGGCGCTTCGTCGAGCAGGCCCAGCTCGACTACATGGACTTCGCCATGCTCGGCGACGCCGAGGTCACCCTCGAGGGCGGCATCCTGACGCTGCGCATCGACCTGCGGCCCTCCCCCCCACCGCCCGAGGACGCCCCGGCCGGCTAGGGCCCCGGATCACCCGCCGTAGTTCATGCGGGTGTCCTCCATGCGCAGGACCCCGGTGTCGTCCGCCCGCTCCTCCCCCGCCGGGGCGGTGCGCTCGTCGCAGTCCACCACCTCCCCCACGAAGAGGGTGTGGCTGCCGAGGGCCACGGTGTGGCGCACCTCGCAGTCCAGCCAGGCCACGGCGACGGCCAGGACCGGGGCCCCGGTGGTGCCGGCCCGCACGGGCTGGCCCCGCATGGTGCCCACCCCCGAGACGGCGTCGACGGCGATCTCGTCCTCGCCCACGGGCTTGGCGAAGTGGCGCACCAGGGCCCGGTCGCCCCGGGCCAGGACGCTCAGGGCGAAGACCCGGCCCCCGACCAGCAGGGCGTGGCTGCGCGCCCCGGCCTCCACGCTCACCGCCACGAGCTTGGGAGCCACGGCCACCTGCGTCACCCAGCTCACCGTCATGAGGTTGCGCCCCGGCCCGTCCCGGGTGCCGAGCACGTACAGCCCGGTGGGAAGCGACCACAGCACCCGCCGGCGCAGCCGGTCGTAGGGGCCGGGGTCGCGCCCGGCCGGCACGGGCCCGACCACGCCCCCGGGCGCTCCCCCCGACCCGTCGCCGCCCGACGCCGTGGCGCCGGCGCCGCTCACGGGGTCCCCCCCGCCCCGGTGGCCCCGAGGTCGTCCATGCGGGCCTGGGCCCGCACCTCGTCGGCGGCGGCGGCGGCGAGCTCGCCCCGGGCCCGCCCGAGGAGGGTGCCGTCGCCCCCGGCCCCGGCCAGGCAGTCCCGCCCGCCGGCCGCGGCGGCCTGGTAGGCGGCGGTGAGGGTGGCGGTCAGGGTGGCGTCGGGGGTGGGGAGGTTCTGGTTGGCGGCGAGGGCGTCGTTCACGAGGACGTCACAGCCGGTGCGCAGGGCGGCCGGGTCGTGGGCGGCCTCGAGGCGCGCCACGCGCCCGGCGTCGGCCCGCAGGGTCCGCAGGCCGGCGGCGAAGCCGGTGGTCGACGCCCACGAGCTCACCTGCTGGCCCAGGGTGGCCCCCGGATAGGGGCTGCCGCACGCCCCCAGGAGCAGGGCCCCCGCCGCCAGCGCCGCCGTCCCGGCCCGGATCACCGGTCCCGGGCGGGGACCGGGTCGGGCGGGGGCCAGGACGGGTCGAGCTGGCGCAGGAAGAGGGCGCAGCGCTCCTCCTCCGCCGTCTCCCCGATGGAGGCGGCCGCGCCCCGCAGGCCGTCGACACAGCGCAGGAAGCCGCGGTTGGCCGGGTGCGACCACCGGACGTAGCCGCTGCCGCGCCAGCCCGCCCGGCGCAGGGCGTCGAGGCCGCGGTGGTAGCCCACGCGGAAGCAGGCGTAGGCCTCGACGTCGTCGCGGGCCAGGTCGCCGAGCACGGCCCATCCCTCGGACCACTCCGGGAAGGCGCGCACCACGTCGGCCACGGCGTCGTGCCGGGCCGCCGGCGGGGTGGCCTCCGCCTCGTCCAGGCGCTGGCGGGCCGCGGCCGGGGCGTCGGGGAGCACGGTCTCGGGCGGCGCCGCCCCGAGATCGACCGGGCCGCTCACGACGTCCGCCACGGGGCGCGCCCCGACGGGGTCGTCCCGGGGCGGGCCCGGGGAGCGACGAAGAGCGTCGCCAGCGCCCCGGCCAGCACGGCCATCACGGCGAGGAACGCGAGCAGGACGTAGAGCAGGACCCCTCCCCGGGCGGCGTCACTCGAAGCAGACGAGATGGTAGTCCCGGCCCTTGCGCAGGACGAGGTAGCGGGCGAAGCGCAGGTCGTCGCGTCCCACCGTGGCGTCCTCGCTGCGCACGGGGAGGTCGTTCACGTACAGCCCGCCCTGGGTCACCAGGCGCCGGGCCTCGCCCTTGGAGCGCACCAGCCCGGCCTCCACCGCCACGTCCACCACGGCCAGCCCGCCCCCGTCGAGCTCGGCCCGGGGGCGCCGGGAGGTGGGCACCTCGGCCGTGAGCGCCCCCAGGGTGGCCTCGTCCAGGGAGGCCAGGGAGCGGGCGTAGAGGGCCCGCGCCGCCGTCTCGGCCCGGGCCGTCTCGTCCGGCCCGTGCACCAGCGCGCACACCTCGTGGGCCAGGGCCCGCTGGGCCAGGCGCTCGGCCGGGCGGGTCACGGTGGCCTCGTCCAGGGCGGCGATGGCGTCGTGGTCGAGGAAGGTGAAGTAGCGCAGGTAGGTGCCGACCACGGCGTCGTCGCTGCGCACCAGGAATTGGTAGAGCTGGTACGGCGTGGTGCGGGCCGGGTCGAGCCACACCGTGCCCGACTCGGTCTTGCCGAACTTGGTGCCGTCGGCCTTGAGGACCAGGGGGGTGGTGAGCCCGTACACCTCGGCGCCGCGCCTGCGGCGGACGAGCTCGATGCCCATGGTGATGTTGCCCCACTGGTCGCTCGCCCCCAGCTGGAGCTCGCAGCCCTCGGCGTCGTAGAGGTGCAGGAAGTCGTAGGCCTGCAGGAGCATGTAGCTGAACTCGGTGTAGGAGATCCCCTGCTCGGGGCGCTCCAGGCGGGCCCGCACCGACTCCTTGGTCACCATCTGGTTGACGCTGAAGTGCTTGCCCACGTCCCGCAGGAAGTCCACCAGCCGCAGGTCGTCGAGCCACGCCCCGTTGTCGAGGAGGACGGCGGCGGGGCCGTCCCCGCCGTCGAAGTCGAGGAGCCGGGCCAGCTGGGCCCGGATGCCGGCCAGGTTGGCCCGCAGGGCGTCCTCGTCCAGGACGGGGCGTTCCTCGCTCTTGCCCCCGGGGTCGCCGATGCGCCCCGTGCCCCCGCCGGCCAGGGCGATGGGGCGGTGCCCGGCCAGCTGGAGCCGGCGCAGGGTGAGCACCTGGAGCAGGTGCCCCACGTGGAGGCTGTCGGCGGTGGGGTCGAAGCCGATGTAGCCCGTCATCCCGCCACCGTCGAGGCGGGCCAGGAGGGCCTGGTCGGTGACCTGGTGGACCAGGCCCCGGAAGGCGAGGTCGGCCGAGAACGAGGACATCGTCCCAGCCTGCCACCTGGCCCGCTCCCCCCGGCACGGGGCCGGGGCGGCCCCGTCCCTCAGACCCCCCCCGAGGGCAGGGTGAGGGCGCCGCCGTCGACCACGAGGACGTGCCCGGTCATCCACGACGCCGCCTCCGAGGCCAGGAACAGCGCGGCCCGGGCCACGTCGTCGGGCTCGCCCAGCCGGCGCAGGGGCAGGCGGGCGGCCACGGCGTCGCCGCCGTGCTCCCACAGGGCACGGGCGAACTCGGTGCGCACCAGGCCCGGCGCCAGGGCGTTGACGCGCACGGCCGGGCCGAGCTCGAAGGCGAGCTGCCGGGTGAGGTGGGCCAGGGCCGCCTTGGTGACGTTGTACCAGCCGATGCCGGGCTCGACCGACAGGCCCCCCAGCGACGACACGTTGATCACCGTCCCGCCCCGGCGCGCCATGGTGGCCCGCCACGCCTCCTGGGTCCAGGCCAGGGGGGCCTCCACGTTGACGTGGACGGTCTTGGCGGCGCGCTGGGCGTCGAGGTCGGCCAGGGGGCCGTAGTAGGGGTTGGTGGCGGCGTTGTTGACCAGGACGTCGAGCCCGCCGAAGCGGGCCACGGCGGCGGCCACGCCGGCGGCGGCGGCCCCGGGGTCGCCCACGTTGGCGGCGTGGACGTCGACGGCGCCGTCGAGGCCCTCGAGCGTGGCGGCGGCGTCCTCGAGGGCCTCGGCCCGGCGCGCCACCAGGAGCACCGACGCCCCCGCCTCGGCCAGGCGCCGGGCGACGGCCAGCCCGATGCCGCGCGACGCCCCGGTGACGAGGGCCACCTTGCCGTCGAGTCGCAGCTCCACGGGCGCCAACCCTACGGCCCGCTCCCCCACGGCGGCGATGTGCGCCCCGCCGTGGTGGCGGGCCGTAGGCTGGCGCGGGTGAACCGCCTGGGGGCGGAGACGAGCCCCTATCTCCGCCAGCACGCCGACAACCCCGTGGCGTGGTACCCGTGGGGGGAGGAGGCCTTCGCCCGGGCCCGGGCCGAGGACCGCCCGGTGTTCCTCTCCGTCGGGTACTCCGCCTGCCACTGGTGCCACGTCATGGCCCACGAGTCGTTCGAGGACGACGCCGTCGCCGCCACCCTCAACGCCCGCTTCGTGGCCGTCAAGGTGGACCGCGAGGAGCGGCCCGACGTGGACGCCGTCTACATGGAGGCCGTGCAGGCCGCCACGGGCAGCGGGGGGTGGCCCATGTCGGTCTTCCTCACCCCCGACGGCCGTCCCTTCTTCGCCGGCACCTACTACCCCCCCACCGACCGCTACGGCACGCCCGGCTTCGGGCGCGTCCTCGCCGCCGTGGACGAGGCGTGGCGGGCGCGCCGCCCCGAGGTCGAGCACCAGGCCGACGCCCTGGCCGAGGCCGTGGCCCGCCGGGCCCGGCTGCCCGCCGACCTGCTGACGGCCCCCGGCGCCGACCGCTCCTCGGCCCGGGACCTGCTCGGGGCGGCCACGGCCGAGCTCGGATCGCGGTTCGACCCCCGCTTCGGGGGCTTCGGGCCCGCCCCCAAGTTCCCCCAGCCCCAGCTGGTCGAGCTGTGCCTGCGCCGGCACCGCCTCGAGGGGGACGCCGCGGCGCGGGCCATGGCCACGGTGACGCTGCGGGCCATGGCGGCGGGCGGGATCTACGACCACCTGGGGGGCGGCTTCGCCCGCTACGCCACCGACGCCACCTGGACCGTCCCCCACTTCGAGAAGATGCTCTACGACCAGGCCGGCCTGGTGCGCGCCTACCTCCACGCCGGGCAGGCCACGGGGGAGGCCCTCTTCGCCCGGGTGGTGGCCGAGACCGTGGCCTATGTCCTCGACACCCTTCGACTCCCGGGGGGCGGGCTGGCCAGCGCCGAGGACGCCGACTCCGAGGGCGAGGAGGGCCGCTTCTACCTGTGGACCCCGGCCGAGCTGGTCGAGGCGGCGGGCCCGGACCTGGGCCCGGTGGCGGCGGCGTGGTACGGGGTGACCGAGGAGGGCAACTTCGAGGGCCGCTCCATCCTGCGCCGGCCCCCCGACGACGACGCCGAGCGGCCCGCCCCGGTGGAGGAGGCCCGGCGGCGCCTGCTCGAGGCCCGGGCCCGGCGTCCCCGCCCCGGTCTCGACGACAAGGTCCTCACGGAGTGGAACGCCATGTTCTGCGCCGCCCTGGCCGAGGCGGCCGCCGTCACCGGGCGCCGGGACTGGGGGGAGGCGGCCGGTGCCATCGCCCGCTTCCTGCTGGCCGAGCTGCGACGCCCCGACGGGCGGTGGCTGCGCTCGTGGCAGGGGGGACGGGCCCGGCACCTCGCCTACGCCGGGGACTACGCCTGGGTGGTCGAGTGCTGCACCCGCCTGGCCGAGCTCACCGGGGACCCCGCCTGGCTCGGCCCCGCCGCCGACACGGCCCGGGCCATGCTCGAGCTCTTCGGGGACGAGGGTCCCCTCCTGGCCACCACCGGGAGCGACGCCGAGCGCCTGGTGGTGCGCCCCGTCGACGTCCTGGACGGGGCCGTCCCGGCCGCCAACTCGGTGGCGGCCGCCGCCCTCCTGCGCCTGGGGGCCCTGACCGGGGACGACGAGCTGCGCCAGGCCGGGGAGGGGCTGGTGGACGCCCTGTGGGGCCTGGCCCAGGAGCACCCCCTGGCGGCGGCGGGCACGGTGGCGGCCGCCGCCCTGGCCCGGGGGGGGACGACCGAGGTGGTGATCAGCGGGGAGCGCCCCGACCTGCTGGCCGTGGTGCGCCGGCGCTTCGAGCCCACCGCCGTGGTGGCCTGGGGCACCCCGGGCCCCTCCCCCCTGTGGGCGGGGCGGGCCCCGGGGCTCGCCTACGTGTGCCGGGGGTTCGTGTGCCGGGCCCCGGCCGCCACCCCCGACGAGCTCGAGCAGCGACTCGAGGACGAGCGCGCCGCCGACGGGGCCGAGCCCGCGGCCGTGGCCGGGGGCGGGCGGTGACCGCCACCGGGGACCTGGCCTCGCCCCACCGGGGCGAGGAGGGGGACGAGGAGGATCGGTCCCCGGGCCGGCCGTGGCGCCGGGGCCGGTCGGGGCGCCGGCGGGGACGCCCCGAGGCCCCCGCCGACCGGGCCCATCGCTGCGTGGTCCTGGCCTGCACCCCCGAGGACACCACCGCCGTCGACCTCGACTCGGGGGCCGTGGTGCGGCTCCGCATCGACTGGGGGGAGCGGCCCGGGGCCCTGGCCCCCTTCGACGTGGTGGACGCGGCGTGGGCCGAGGAGCCCGAGCCCGACGACCTGGCCCAGCCCGAGGCCGTGACGGTGGCGGGCACGCCGAGCTCCCTCGGGGTCCTGGCCCCCCGCCACGCCCGGCGCCTCCTGCGGGCCCTCGTGCTCCCGGCCGAGCACCAGCTCCTCGGCTTCCCCGGCTCCTCCGCCCCCTACTGGGAGTTCCGGGGCATGCGGCCCTCGGTGGCCGTCATCGTGCCGAGCCGGGGCCCCCTCCTGCTGCGCCGGCGCCAGGACGACTCGGTGTGGGCCCGCTTCGGCTCGGGCCGCAGCGACAACTGGCTGCCCCTGGAGGACGAGAGGGCCGTCCTGGCCCTCCACGCCGCCCGGCGCGACCGCCTGGCCGGGAAGGACCTGGCCGCAGCCCTGGGCTACCGCCCCTCGTTCCTGGTGGTGACGCTGAGCCGGCCCCGGGACGGGTACTGCTACAAGGTGGTGGCGGCCCTGCTGCCCCGGCCCTGACGGGCGGCCGGGCCCGGGATCCCTAGCGGGTGGCCTTGCCCGAGGCCAGGCGGCCCGAGGCCAGGTCCTCGGCCATGGCCCAGCCGAAGGCCACGAGGCGGTCGCCCCGCTTGAGGTTGACCGCCTTGAAGAGGGCGGCCACGCCGTCCTCGGGCGCCCGCACCTTGGGGCCGCCCAGGTCGAGGGCCCCGGCCGTGGCGCCGTCGCCGGCCAGGACGAAGGTCCGGTCGTCGATGCGCCCCTCGGCCCCGAAGCGCTTGGCCAGGCGCCGGCCCCAGGCCCGCTCCTCGCCCGAGGCCTTGTGCCCGGGGCGGGGGACCACGTCGGCCAGGCCGGCGAAGGCGTGGTACGACTCGCACCCGGCCAGGCGGGTGCCCACCAGGACGTCCTCGTCCGGGAAGGCCAGCAGGGCCCGGCGGTACTGGTCGCCCATGAGCAGGCGCAGGGCCTGCTCGGCCTTGGCCGTGCGGTCCACGGTGGCCACGCCCACGAGGAGCGAGGGGGTCCCGCCGATGCGCTCCAGGGTGGAGAAGGAGTAGCCCCGCAGCTTCCGGCCCTCGCGCACCAGGCTGATCAGGACCCATTCCTCGCACTGCTTGGACAGGAACCCGATGTCGAACCCGGGGTCCCGTTCGACGCACAGGTCGGCCATCTCGGCCAGCTCGGCGTCGCTCAGTGCTGTGCAGTCCTTGGTCCCGACCTCAAACGGCATGGCCTGCTCCGTGCTCGTCCCGCTGTGGCGATCTCCCCGGAACCGCTCGGGCGCTGGATCAGGCTGGTCCGGGGCCCCTCGGGGTACTACCAGGATACGGGACGCGGCGACGCAGGGCCCAACCGGAGCGACGGGCACCCGGACCGAGCCGGGCCACCGGGCCCGGGGTCAGGCCACGATGGCGCTCGGGCCCAGCAGGACCCGGAGCTCGCCCAGGAGGCCCCGCCGGCTGTCCACGTTGAACTCGGGCGGCAGGCGCAGGACCGTCTGGCCCACGTGGAGGTAGACGGGCTCGTCCCCGGGGTGCTCGGACAGGAGGGCCTTGAGGCGGCCCACCACGGGGTCGGTGAGGCGCCCCAGGGGGAGCTCCACCCGCAGCTCCCCCACCCCGTCGGCCGCCAGCTGGGGCCGGGTGGCCTCCATGCACACCAGCTTGACCTGGTCGTCCCTGGTGTCGATGCGGCCCCGGACCACGAACACGGCGTCGTCGGCCAGGAGGCTCCCCACCTCGTGCATGACCTTGGGGAACACGAACACCTCGATCGAGGCCCGCAGGTCCTCGAGCACGAAGGTGGCCATGAGCTCGCCCCGCTTGGTGTAGCGGCGGCTGAGCGCGGTCACCACCCCACCGACGGTGCGCACCTGCCCCTCACGCCCCGCCCCCTCCCCCGGGAGGTCGTCGCCGTCCTTGAGCTCGGCGATGGAGCAGTCGGTGAGCCGGGCCAGGGCCCCCTCGAAGCCCCGCAGGGGGTGGTCGCTCACGTACAGCCCCAGCATCTCCTTCTCGAAGGCCAGCCGCTGGGCCTTGGCGAACTCGGTGTCGGGCACCGGCACCCGGGGGTCGCCGTAGCCGACGGCACCGGGCCCCCCGGGGGTGTCGAAGCCCTCCAGGGAGGAGAACAGGGTGGCGATGCCGGCCTGCTCCTCGCGCCGGCGCTCCAGGGTGCGGTCCACGATCTCGTCGAGCACGAGGCACAGGCCCTGGCGGGGATGGCCCAGGGAGTCGAAGGCCCCCGACTTCACCAGGGAGTCCATGGTGCGCTTGTTGAGCACCACGGGGTCCACCCGCCGGCAGAAGTCGTAGACGTCGAGGAAGGGTCCGTTGGCGGCGCGCTCGGCCACGATGCGCTCCACCAGGCTCTCCCCCACGTTGCGCACGGCGGCCAGGCCGAAGACGATGCGCCGTGCCCCGTCCTCCCCCGGCAGGGGGGTGAACTCCCCGGCCGAGCGGTTCACGTCGGGGACGAGGACCTCGATGCCGATCGCCCGGCACTCGCCCAGGTACACGGCGGTCTTGTCCTTGTCGTCCTTGACCGAGGTGAGCAGGGCGGCGAAGTACTCCACCGGGTGGTGGGCCTTGAGCCAGGCCGTCTGGTAGGCGACGAGGCCGTAGCCGTAGGAGTGGGACTTGTTGAAGGCGTAGTCGGCGAAGGGCTCGATGATGTCGAAGAGCCGGGTGCCGAGCTCGGTGCCGTAGCCGTTGCGGTCGCACCCCGCCACGAACTTCTCGCGCTCGGCCGCGATGAGGGCGCGGATCTTCTTGCCGCACGCCTTGCGCAGGTTGTCGGCCTCCTCGAGGGTGTAGCCGGCGAACTTCTGGGCCACCCGCATGACCGACTCCTGGTAGAGCATCAGCCCGTAGGTGTCACCCAGGATGGCCTCCATGTCGGGATGGAGGTAGGCCAGCTGCTTGCGGCCGTTCTTGAGGTCGGGGTAGTCGCGGTGCATGTTGGCCGCCATGGGGCCGGGGCGGTACAGCGCCACCAGGGCGGCCACGTCGTCGAAGGAGGTGGGGGCGAGGGCCCGCAGGGTGGAGCGCATGGCCGCCCCCTCCAACTGGAACACCCCGATGGAGTCGCCCCGCTGCAACATGGCGAAGGTGGCGGCGTCGTCGAGGGGGACGGCGTCGATGTCGGGCCGTGTCCCCGTGGTCTGCTGCACCAGGTCCAGGGCCCGCTCGATGACCGAGAGGTTGCGCAGGCCCAGGAAGTCCATCTTGAGCAGGCCGAGCTCCTCCACCCCGTGCATCTCGTACTGGGTGACGATGGGGGCCTCGGCCGGGTCCTGGCCGCTCTCGGGCTTGCGCTGGACGGGGAGGTACTCGGTGAGCGGCTCCTTGGTGATGACCACGGCGGCGGCGTGGATGCCGTCCTGGCGGCGCAGGCCCTCGAGGCCCTTGGCCACGTCGATGACCCGGCGGGCCTCCTCGTCGGCGGCGTACATGTCGCGCAGCCCCTGGGCCGTGACGTAGCCGTCCTCGTGGCCCTCCACCTTGTCGAGACAGGCCCGCAGCGGGGTGTCGCGCCCCATGATGAGGGGGGGCATGGCCTTGGCGATGCGGTCCCCCACCGAGTACGGGTAGCCCAGCACCCGGGCCGCGTCCCGCACCGCCGCCCGGGCCTTGATGGTGGAGAACGTCACGATCTGGGCCACGCGGTCGGCCCCGTAGCGCTCGGTGGCGTAGCGGATCATCTCGGCCCGGTAGCGCTCGTCGAAGTCCATGTCGATGTCGGGCATCTGCTTGCGCCCCGGGTTGAGGAAGCGCTCGAACAGCAGGTCGTAGCGGATGGGGTCGAGGTCCACGATGCCCAGGCAGTACGCCACGCAGCACCCTGCCGCCGACCCCCGGCCCGGCCCCACCCGGATGCCGCTGTCGCGGGCGTAGCGGATGAGGTCCCACACCACCAGGAAGTAGGCGGAGAACCCCATGCCGGCGATGACGCCCAGCTCGTAGTCGAGCCGCTCGGTCACCGCCGCCGGCAGCGGGGACCCGTAGCGCGCCCCGGCCCGCTCGAAGGTGAGGTGGCGCAGGTAGGCGTCGGCGCGCTGCTCGTAGGTGGAGCCGGGGAACTGCGCCGGCACCGGGAACTCGGGCAGGGCGTTCACCCCGAAGGCGATCTCCACCGCGGCGCGCTCGGCGATCTGCAGGGTGTTGTCGCAGGCTTCGGGGATCTCGGCGAACAGCGTCCGCATCTCCGCCGCCGACTTGAGGTAGTGCTCCTCCCCCTCGAACTTGAAGCGCTTGGGGTCCTCGATGAGCGCCCCCGTCTGGACGCACAGGAGGGCGTCGTGGGCCACGGCGTCGCTGCGGTGGGTGTAGTGGCTGTCGTTGGTGGCGAGCAGGGGCGCCCCCAGACGGCGGGCGATCTGGACCAGTTGGGGGTTGGTGCGGGTCTGCTGGGGCAGCCCGTGGTCCTGGACCTCGACGAAGAGGTTGTCGCGTCCGAAGACGTCCTGGAGCCGGCCGGCCAGCTTGAGGGCCCGCTCCTCGTCCTCGGCCAGCAGGGCCTGGAGCACCACGCCCCCCAGGCAGCCCGTGGTGGCGATGATGCCCTCGTGGTGGCGCTCGAGGAGCTCCCAGTCCACCCTGGGCTTGTAGTAGTAGCCCTCGAGGTAGGCGGCCGAGGACAGCTTGAGGAGGTTGCGGTAGCCCTGGGTGGTCTCGGCCAGGAGGGTCAGGTGGTAGTAGAGCTTCTCCCCCGCTTCGGCCTCTCCCCCGCCGTCGTCCACGCGGCCTCGGCGAACGGGCCGCTCGAAGCGGGACTCG
>DATJOV010000002.1:0-2724 GCA_035506735.1 Acidimicrobiales bacterium
GCGCTCCTCGGGGGGGATGGGGGGGTTGGGCACGGGCATGACCCACTGGGCGGTGCGCTGGAAGAGCTCGAGGTGCTCGACCCGCTCGACGATCCCGCACACGATCTGCACCGCCGTCGAGCCGGTCCCCACCACACCCACCCGGGCGCCGTCGATCGTGGCGTCGTGGTCCCAGCGGGCGCTGTGGAAGGCGGCGCCCCCGAACGACGACAGCCCCTCGATCTCGGGCAGCTTGGGGTGGTGCAGGACCCCGGTGGCGGCGATGACCACGTCGGCGCTGTCGTGGTGCCCCGCCGCCGTGCGCAGGTGCCAGCGCCCCCGGCGGAACTCACAGGACCGGACCTCGTCGGCGAAGCGCACCAGCCGGAGCACGTCGTAGCGCCGGGCCACGTCCTCCAGGTAGGCCTGGATCTCGGCGCCCGTGGCGTAGGTCCGGGTCCAGTCCGGGTTGAGGGCGAAGGAGTAGCTGTAGAGATGCGAGGGGACGTCACAGGTGAGGCCGGGGTAGGTGTTGTCGCGCCAGGTCCCCCCCACCCGGTCGGCCTTCTCGTACACGACCACCTCGCCCACCCCGGCCTCGGTGAGCTTCACGGCTGCCAGGATCCCGGCCATCCCGGCGCCGATGACGGCCACGCGCAGCGGGCGCCCCGGCGTGGCGCCCGTCCCCTGGCCGGCACCTGGGCTGTGCTCGGTGGCGCCGGCTCGGGCCATGGCGGCCCATGCTGCCACGTCAGCGACGCAGGGCCACGATGCAGCAGCGCTCGGTGGGGTGCTCCCCCGGGTACGGCGGGCGCTCCTGGCGCTCGACCACGGCGAAGCCGGTCCGCTCCAGGAGGTCCACCAGCGCGTCGGGGCGGCGCAGCTCCACCGTCAGGTCCACGGGCCGCCCCTCGAACGCCTCGGCGTGGATGCTCCCCTCCCCGGCGTGCACGGCCAGGGCCACGGGGGCCCCGGGGACGAGGGCCCGGGCCCAGTCGGCGAAGACCGACTCGATGTCCCGGACCGGCCCGTAGATGAGGCAGTAGAAGGCGAGGACGCCCCCCAGGGTGGCCTCCCCCACCGGGAGGGCCCCGAGGTCGGCGAGGACCAGGGGGCGCTCGGGGTGGAGCACCCGGGCCTGGCCCAGCTGGCCGGCCGAGGCGTCCGACACCACCACGGCCACCCCGTGGCGGGCCAGCTCGGCCCCCACCTGACCGGGACCGGCCCCGACCTCCAGGACGGGCCGTCCCGCCGGCACGGCCGCCGCCATCCGGGCCAGGACGGCACGATCGGCGGGCTTGCCCTCGAGCTCGCCCGCGAAGGAACGGCGGTAGAGGTCGGCGACGGTGTCGAAGGTGCGGGCCACGTCGGCACGACGCCGACGCCAGGCCTCGTTCACCGACCGGTCAGCGGTCGGACTGGTCCCATTCCTCCGACATGATCTGCACCTCCATGAGCGAGGCGATCTCGTCGGCCAGCTCCACGCAGCGACAGGGCTGCTCGGCCAGGTCCGCCTCGAGCACGAGGGAGACGAGGCGGTCCACCACCCGCTGCTGCCCGTGCTCGATGAGGCGGGCGGTGAAGGGGGGCAGGCGCAGCACCAGGGGCCGCTCGGCCTCGGCGTGGTGGACGAAGGCCTCCAGGAGCCCCGAGGCGGCCTCGCTCAGCCGCCCGTGGTCGCCCTTGTTGGCCAGGGGTCCCAACTCGTGGGCCATGTCCAGCAGGACGCGGTGCACGGGGAAATCGGAGTCCCAGTCGTCCCACCCGGACACCGGTTCGAAGGTCATGGGGGTCCTCGTCCGCAGCGGATGAACTGCTCACAGCATCTGCCCCCCGGTCCAGATTGGCAAGTGCCCCCTCGCAATTCCGGGAAAACTCCCCCCTCCCGCCCCCGGCAGACCCCAAGTCGGGCCCTCCGGCCCTGCCCCGGGCGGGGGGGGCTTCGTACCATGCCAGGGAGGCCACGCCCCCGGGGCCGGGGACGGGCCGGAGCGAGCACGAGGGGGCCGGGCCCGGGCCGTGGTGTGGATCCCGGCGTCCCGGCAGCGGGGAGGTTGCCATGGCGATCACCGTCGAGCCGCCGCCGGCGGCGTCCGGGAGCCGGGGCCGAACCGGGGGCCGGGGCACCCTGGGCACGACCCTGGCCGACGTCCTGTGGCGACGCCAGCTCACCACCTACCCGTCGCGCCGGGCCCGCACCGGCTACCTCGCCGTGGTGGTGGTGACCACGGTCGTCCTCTACTACCTCTACTACGTCGAGGGCGCCGTCACCCCCCTCCTCCTGCCCTACTACCACATGTCGTTCCTGTACTTCCTCTACCTGCTGGTGGTGTCCAACGCCATCGGCGCCTTCACGGCGTTCATCGGCGGACTGTCGGACCGCATCGGCCGGGCCAACCTCACCATCGCCGGCACCTTCGTGGTGGGGCTGATGCAGCTGGGCGCCGTCCCCCACATCCACAGCCGCTTCGGCTTCGCCCTGGCCTACTGCGTGATCGGCTTCGTCGAGGGCGTCATCCTCGTGTCCACGCCCGCCCTCATCCGCGACTTCTCCCCCCAGATGGGCCGGGCCTCGGCCATGGGCTTCTGGGCGCTGGGCCCCACCGTGGGGAGCCTGGTGGCGTCGCTCGTGGCCACCCACACCCTCACGCACCTGCACCCCTGGCAGGACCAGTTCGTCATCTCCGGGGTCCTGTGCATGGGCGTGGTGGCCGTGGCGCTGGTGACGCTGCGCGAGCTCTCCCC
>DATJOV010000003.1:0-2610 GCA_035506735.1 Acidimicrobiales bacterium
GGCGACCATCAGCTGTTGCCTTGCGTGGCGGTGGAGCCGCAGGTGCCCTCGGCGCTGGTCAGGCTGTCGAAGCCGAAGGTGTGGGCCGTGGTCTGGGCCGCCGTGGAGCACAGGGCCGAGCTCGACCCCACGAAGAGGCTCTCGATGGCGGCGTTGGCGAAGAACCCGCTCACGTCCGAGGTGGGCACCACGGTGTAGAGGTTGTAGCCGTACTTCGAGCTCTGGTAGTAGGTCGTGTTGGGCGCCTCGTTGGGGGCGGTCCCGGTGTAGGGCAGGCCCAGGACGGTCGAGCCGTCGGTGATCGAGGCCAGGTTCACCCCGTTGGCCCGGGCTGTGTTGGAGCGGTCCACCGCCACCCCGTTGGCCTGGGACTCCCAGCTGCCGGCCGAGATGGGCACCACTGCGTCGGTCCCCGAGGGCAGGGTGGAGGCGAAGCCGTAGAAGCTGTTGCCGCTGTTCTGGGTGAGGGCCGAGCAGCCCGCCGCCGCCGCTGCGGTCTGGGCCGTGGCGTCGGAGACCCCGATGGCGCTCTCCAGGTTGGAACGGGGGGTGGAGCCGGCGATGGGCAGGCAGGCATCCACGGTGACCCCGTCGATGGTGGCCTGGCCCGTCGAGGACGAGTAAAGGTTGGCCAGCTCGGCCGTGGTCAGGCTCGAGATGGTGGTGCCCCCGTGGTCGTAGTAGAGGACGCCGAGGCCGTCACGGGCGTAGGGGATCCAGGTCAGGGTGGAGCCGCTGCCCTTGGGTCCCCGGGCGGCCCGGGCGAAATCGATCTGGCCCGTCACGCTCACCGTGGCGTTGGTGCAGGACCCCGAGCTGTTCTCGAAGCCCACGTTGTTGACCGAGTCGAGCAGGGCGGCCACCCCGGCGGTGGTGGAGCTCGGCCGGTCGAAGCTCGGGCCCCCGGTCTTGGTGGTGATGCAACCCGGGGCCACCGTGGTCCCCCCGAAGGGCTGGGCGTCGAAGGAGGCCACCGTGTAGTTGTCGGTGGCGGCGCTCGAGTGCAGTGGCGTGTAGAAGGTGGTGGCGGCCGTGGAGTAGCCCGGGGCGGGCGAGGCCCCCGTGTAGGCCGCCCACAGGTCCTGGGTGACGTCGGCCCCCACGCCCACGAAGGCCGTGGTGGAAGCCGGGTCCGCCCCGGCCGGGGCCGAGCCGGCCACGATGAGGGCGGCGAGCCCGACGGTCCCCGTGGCCAGCGCCAGCACTGCGGCCACCCGGGCGCCCCTGCGTCGTGCCGTCATCTCCGACTCCCTTCCCATCTAATACTAGAAATCTGATGGATTTAGTTGTGATTCGTATGGTGGCGACAAGCTAACGGGCCGGCGCCGAGGGCTCAACACCTGATTTCGGTAGGGAGGGATCGACCCCTCCAGGTCGCGGTGAAGGCTCGGGGCGGTAGGAGGCCGGGCACGACACACGACGGGGTGGAACCGACCGGGCCAGATCCGGGGCCGGCGGCGGCCGTCGCACCGGCCGGAGACGACAGGCTCTGGACCGACCCCAGCGAGCGGCACTGCCGAGAACGACCACACCGGCGACAGGGCCTCGTCGGGACCGGCGAGGCCACGGTGTCCGAACTGGGCAGGTGGCGGACGGCGATGTCGAGATCGCCGTCGTCCAGCGCGGCCGGGCCGAGAGCGAGGCCATGCGCCCGCTGCTCGTGGACGAGGGCTACCTGGTATCCGTGGCCGGGAACGGCGAGGAGCTCGTACGAGGCCCGGAGATGCGCCGACCCACCTCGTTCCGGCCGACCCCGAGCTCCCCGACATCGACCGTGGCACCACCGGCGCGACCCGGCTCAGCCGATTCACCCCAGTTTGAGCAAGAGCAGGGCGGCGACCACCACGATGACGCCGAGCCGCACCAGGACGCTGCCGGGGATCCTGGCCAGAAGGCCCCCCGGACCGGCGTCGTGGGACCCAGACCCGGGATCGGGCAGGGGGAGGACCACGGCCAGGGGCGGCGGGGCCGGCACGACGGGACGCACCACGGTGGTCCGGGGCCGAGGCGCCTCCGACCGGTGCCGGAGGCCGGCGTCGGCCCCGGGCGTCGGCCCGGCCGTCGGCGGGGCCGACGCCACGGCCGGGTGGATCTCGGCCACCGCCGGGGCCTGCGGGCGCTCGCCGAGGCCATGGCCCAGCCAGCTCGCCACCCTCGCCAGGACGTCGCCCTCGAGTCCCTCGTCGCCGAGGCCTCCGGCCAGGTGGGCCCGGAGCCGACCTTCCGCCGCTTCCGCTTGCGCCTCGAGGTCGTCGAGCTCGTCCCGCATGGCGCCAAGCTGGGTCTCGACCCCCCGCACCAGGGCCGCCACTACTCGTAAGGGCACGACGGCGTCCTCGGCCACGCCCAGGGGATCGTCGGCCTGGGTCAGGTCATCCATGGCGCCCGTCGGCGGTGTGCGGGGCCCGGGCGGCGATGCGCAGGGCCCGGAGCCGGTCGAGGTGCTGCTCGAGTTCCTCCAGCCGGGCCAGCATGGTGGGTGGCGGAGGTGGGTCGAGGACATCGGGCCCAGTCCCCGCTGCGGCGCGGCGCCGGACCGTGTGGAGGACGATCCATTCACCCACCCGACGCTCCAGGGCCTCCACCCGCTGTGCTGCGCCGGTGGCGGCC
>DATJOV010000004.1:0-11869 GCA_035506735.1 Acidimicrobiales bacterium
GACGCCGACCACGGTTGGGCCGCCACCGGGGACGGTCTGTGGCGGACGACCGACGGTGCGACATGGACGGAGATCGCCTCCCCGCCCGCATCGGGCGCCGCGCCGTAGCCGGGGCCCGGTCCGCTCCGGTGCCCTCCGGGGCACCCTCCTACAATGCCGAGCGGGGCACGCGGCCGGGACACGGAGGTGCCGACATGGGCGACGCACCCAGCGCCGGGTTCACTGCGGCCACCCTTCCCGAGGCCTACGACCGGTGGATGGCGCCCCAGCTCTTCGAGCCCTGGGCCCGCGAGCTTCTCGGGCGGGTCCGGCTCCGCCCCGGCCAGGCCGTCCTCGACGTCGCCACGGGTCCGGGCACCGTGGCCCGCCTGGCGGCCGCCGAGGTGGGACCGGAGGGACGGGTCGTGGCCACCGACATCAGCCCGGCCATGCTGGCCGTGGCGGAGGCCAAGCCGTGCGACCCGGCGTGGGCACCGATCGACTACCGCCACGGCTCGGCCACCGCCATCGACGCCGGCGACGCCACCTTCGACGCCGTGGTGTGCCAGCAGGGTCTGCAGTTCTTCGACGACCGGGCCCTGGCCGTGACCGAGATGCGCCGCGTGGCGCGCCCGGGCGGGACCGTGGCCGTCGCCACGTGGGCGGCCGAGCATCCGCTGGGTCTGTTCGGGTCGATGATCGAGGCCCTGGTGGCGGGCGGTGTGGACGAACCCTTCCCCGGGGCGTTCGACGTCGAGAGCTACCGCATGGCCCGCTGCCCCTTGGGCGACCTGTTGGACCAGGCCGGCCTGCAGGCGGTCGTGGTCGAGACACTGCACCACGATGCGGTGTGGGCCGACCTGGGTGCCGCCGTCGCCACCGTCCAGGGCACACCCTACGGACCGCTGGTGGCGGCGCTGGCGCCGGAGCAGCAGGAGGACGTGCGCCACCTCCTCGCCCGCCGCCTCCCGGCCGCCGCGGACGGGACGGTGTCGGTCCGGACCACGAGCCACGTCGCCCGGGCTCGGGCCTGAGCGTGGCCCGCCCGCGGCCGACGGCGCCGTCTGGATAGGAGTTCCCCGACGCCGCGCACGGCGGAGGGCCGGGCCCTTCGGCCCTGTCCACCGGTCCGGCGCGGCGCTACCCTGACGATGGGAGTGAAAGGGGGTCGCGTCATGACTCTCACACATCACCACGTCCCCGATGGCCCGGTCGTGCCTCCCGGTACCGAACTCGACGACCGTCGACAACGCGCCGTTCGAAGGATCCAGGCCAAGCGGCACTTCCACGTCGAGCTCGTCGTGGCCGGCGTGGCGTGCGCCTTGCTGGTCCTGGTGTGGGCCCTGTCGGAGTATCACAACGCCGGGGGCTGGCCCACCGGCGGTTTCAGCCAGAGCTCGGGCATCCACGACGTGTGGAACGACTGGATCATCTACCCCGTGATCGGCATCGCCCTGGTGGTGTCGGGCAGGGCCTGGTTCGTGTACAAGAACACGCCGCCCACCGAGGGTGAGATCGAGCGGGAGATGGAGCGCGACCGCGGTCCCAGCCGGTAAGCGCGACGGTCGGGCCCCCCTCCACCCGGGATGCCTGACCACGGCAGAGCAGGGCGCCGGTATGGTGCGGACGTGGACGCCCGCCAGTTCCTCGGCATCGAGGCCACCGACGACCCCCTGCGCTGGCGCCTGCCCGTGACCCCGGCGGTGTGCACCCCGGGCCGTTTCCTCTACGGGGGGTGCGGGCTGGCGGCGGGGCTGGTGGCGCTGGAGGCGGCCTCGGGCCGCCCCGCCGTGTGGGCCACGGCCCAGTACCTCGCCTACGCCCCCAGCGGGTCGGTGGTGGACTGGGAGGTGGTGCTGGCCGCCCAGGGGCGCCACACCACCCAGGCCCGGGCCATCGGCCGGCTGGGCGACGAGGAGATCATCACCGTCAACGCCGCCCTGGGCCGCTCGGACTTCGACCTGTCCGGGACGTGGGTGGACCCTCCCGTGGTCCCCCCGCCCGACCAGTGCCCCGTCCAGCAGATCCCCCCGCTCTTCGCCGACTCCGTGCTGGTGCGGGTGGAGCACCGGGTGGCCACGGGGCGGGCCATGAGCGCCCTGGACGGCACCCCGGGCGAGGCCCGCTCGGCCTTCTGGACCCGGGTGCCGGGCCACCTCGAGCCCTCGGCCGCCACCCTGGCCGTCATCGGCGACTACGTCTCGGGCGGGGTGTCGCAGCCGCTCGGGGTGCGCACCATGGGCCGGAGCCTGGACAACACCCTGCGGGTGGCCACCCTGGTGCCGACGGAGTGGATCCTGTGCGACATCCACATCCACGCCCTGCACCACGGCTTCGGCCAGGGCCTGGCCTACCTGTGGGCCGAGGACGGGACCCTCCTGGCCACGGCCAGCCAGTCCATCAGCGTCCGGCGCTGGCCCGGCGACGTGGAAGTGGTGCAGCAGGGTGCGGCATTGTCGCAGTCGGTACCGGAACGAGGGAGGGAATGATGCGGACGCGCAAGATCGGCACGCTCGAGGTGTCGGTGGTGGGCCTGGGCTGCAACAACTTCGGGGGGCGGCTCGACGAGGCCCGGACGGCGGCCGTGGTGCACGAGGCCCTCGACGCCGGGATCACCTTCTTCGACACCGCCGACATCTACGGCGGGACCAAGAGCGAGGAATACCTGGGGCGGGCCCTGGGGGCACGGCGGGACGAGGTCGTCCTCGCCACCAAGTTCGGGATGGCCGTCGACGACGACCACAAGGGGGCCAAGCCCGACTACGTGCACCGGGCGCTCGACGACAGCCTGCGGCGCCTCGGCACCGACCGCGTCGACCTCTACCAGCTCCACGCCCCCGACCCCACCACCCCCATCGGCGACACCCTGGCCGCCCTGGACGAGGAGGTCCGGGCCGGACGGGTGCGCGAGATCGGCTGCTCCAACTTCTCGGTGGAGCAGCTCCGGGAGGCGGCCGCCGCCGTGGCCCCGGGTGCGGCCGCCTTCGTGAGCGTCCAGAACCAGTACAGCCTCCTGCACCGCCAGCCCGAGCTCGACGTCCTGCCCGAGTGCCGGCGCACCGGCCTGGCCTTCGTGCCCTACTTCCCCCTGGCCGCCGGGGTCCTCACCGGGAAGTACCGCCTGGGCCAGGCCCCGCCCGAGGGGGCTCGGCTGGCCGGGGTCCAGCCCAACCAGGGGCTGCTGGCCGACGCCAACCTGGAGGCGGTGGAGCGCCTGGAGGCCATCGCCGCCCGCCACGGCCGCACCATGGTCGAGCTGGCCATCGCCTGGGTGGCGGCCCAGGACCCGGTGGCCTCGGTCATCGCCGGCGCCACCGCCCCCGAGCAGGTACGCGCCAACGTCGCCGCCGCCGACTGGGTGCTCGGCGACGACGACGTGGCGGAGATCAGCGCGGCGGTCCCGCCCCCGGCCGGCGCCTGAGCCACCGGGACGGGAGCCGCCGCCGACCGTGGGTCAGGCGACCTCGCCCGCCTGCTCCTGGCGCAGCACCGCCTCCACGCTGAGCTCGATGCGGATCTTCTTGCTCACGACCACGCCCCCGGTCTCGAGGGCCTGGTTGTAGGTCAGCCCGAAGTCCTCGCGGTCGATCTCGGTCGAGGCCGAGAAGGCGATGGCCTGGGTGCCCCACGGGGTGATGTTGGCCCCGTCGAACTCGACGTCGAGGGTCACGGGGCGGGTCACCCCGTGGATGGTCAGGTCGCCCGTCACCTTCCAGGCGTCACCGTCGAGGGCCACGCCCGTGCTGGCGAAGACCAGGGTCGGGTAGTGCTCCGCGTCGAGGAAGTCGGCGCTGCGCAGGTGGGTGTCACGCTGGTCCTGGTTGGTGTCGACGCTCTCGGCGTCGATGGTCACCGACACCGAGGACTCCTCGGGGACCTCGGCCACCGTGATCTCGCCCGAGAACCGGGCGAAGCGGCCCCGGACCTTGGTGATCATGAGGTGCCGGGCCACGAACTCCACCGTGGTGTGGGCCTGGTCGAGGTCGTAGGTCCCGGGCTCCGGTACGGCGGTGCCCCGGTACTGGCGGGTCGAAGGGGTGGGTGTGGTGGTGGTCATGGCGCCTCCCGGGATGCGGTCTCCGGCAAACTTGCGGTAGCAAGCTTGCGTCTTCAAACATCTTACTGACGATGTTTGCGTCGTCAACGACTTTCGGGTGGCGGCTATTCCCGGCCGGGAGGGTGCGGACGGCGGGCGGGGACCGGCCCGGCTCGGGGCCGGGCCCGGCGTCAGGCCCCGACGCCCAGGGAGCGGGGGGAGAGGTCGTCGACCAGCTGGTGGGCGGGGACGGGGCGGGAGAAGAGGTAGCCCTGGGCCAGGTCGCAGCCCAGGCGGCGCAGGGCGTCGAGCTGGCGCTCGGTCTCCACCCCCTCGGCGATGACCTCCAGCTCGAGGGCATGGGCCAGGGTGACGATGGCGGCCACGATCTCGGTGCCGCCCCGGTCGTCGCCCAGCTCGTCCACGAAGCTCTTGTCGATCTTGAGGATGTCGAGGGGGAAGCGCTGGAGGTGGCTGAGCGAGGAGTAGCCGGTGCCGAAGTCGTCGATGGCCAGCATCACGCCCAGCTCCTTCAGGGCCCGCAGCACCCGCAGGGCGGAGGCGGCGTCGTTCATGAGGGCGCTCTCGGTGATCTCCAGGGTGAGATTGGCGGGGGGGAGCCCGGTGGCGTCGAGGATGCGCTCCACCGTGGTCACGATCTCGGGGTGGTCGATCTGGCGGGCCGAGAGGTTGACCTCGACCGAGCCCCGGGGCCCGCTCCAGCGCGAGGCGTGCCACGTGCTCAGCTGGCTGCAGGCCTCATGGAGCACCCACGCCCCGATGGGGATGATGAGGCCGCTCTCCTCGGCCACGGGGATGAACCGGTTGGGGCCCACCAGGCCCTGTTCGGGATGCTCCCAGCGCAGGAGGGCCTCCACCCCCACGGCCCGGCTGGCGCCGATGTCCACCACGGGCTGGTAGTAGAGGCGCAGCTCGCTGCGCTCCAGGGCCCGGTGCAGGGAGTGCTCGGTGTCCATGCGGTCCAGGACCTCGACCCGCATGGCCTCCCCGAACACCTCCACCGTGCCACCGCCGCGCTCCTTGGCCTGGTACATGGCGGCGTCGGCGTTGGAGAGCAGGGCGGTGGCCTCGTGCACCCGGGGGGAGGTGCAGGCCACCCCCACGCTGGCGGTGAGGAAGACCTCGCGGCCCCCGGCCACGATCGGCGCGGCCAGGGCGTGCAGGGCCCGCTGGGCGAAGGCCACGGCCTCGCGCTCGGCGTCGGGGGCGTCGAAGAGCACCAGGAACTCGTCGCCGCCCAGGCGGGCGATGACCTCGGCCGTGCCGTCGGCCGCCACCAGCCGGCCCGCCACCGCCACCAGGGCCTCGTCGCCGACCTCGTGGCCCAGCCCGTCGTTGATGGCCTTGAAGCGATCGAGATCGAGCACCAGGACGGCCACCGACCCCGGGGCGCTCTTGCCCTTGGCCAGGGCGTAGGCCAGCCGGTAGGTGAAGAGGGTGCGGTTGGGCAGGCCGGTGAGGGCGTCGTGGAGGTAGGCATGGGCCAGGGCCTCCTCGGTGGCGCGGGCCTCCCCCTGGTCGCGCAGGAATCCCCCGATGCGCAGGCCCGGGCCCGCGCCCACCACGTAGGCCGAGCCCGAGACGTGGACCTCGTGGCCCTCGCGGTGCAGGAGCAGGAGGTGGCGGGGGCTGCTGCGCCGCATGCCCCGGGCCGCCCCGGTGGCGGCCTCGAGATCGCGCCGGGCGCGCTCGCGCAGACGGGCCGGGACCAGGAAGTCGGTGATGGACCGGCCCAGCACCTCGTGGCGCGACCAGCCGAACATGAGCTCGGCCTGGCGGTTCCACTCGGTCAGGACCCCGTCCCGGTCGGTCTCGACGAAAGCGTCGCGGGCCAGGTCGAGGACGTGGTCGAACCGGGCCTGCAGGCCGACCCCGGCGGGCCCGCCACCCTCGTCCCCGGCGTCGGGCCGATCGGTGACGGCCGGCGACCATCGTCCCCGGAGGTTCACCTCGAGCGCTCCGCCATGGGCCCCTCCCGCACGGCCCCCGCGGCGTCGGCCGGGTGGCCGGCCCCGGAGGGCGACGGACTCGGCTGCGGCCGGGTCGCTGCGCCCCGCCCCCCTGGCCGGAGGTCGGAAGGGCGGCGCCACACCCGGGGGGTTGTGACTTCTGTGGTCAATGTAGCTGCCGTGACGATAGTGAGATCGATCCCCCATGGCACGGATACCCTGCCCAGCCAGGGCCTCGGCCTATCCGAACCGGCCCGGGCCACGGGCGGTGGCCCCGACGGCGCCCCCGCGCACCGGCGTCGGTTGGTCGGTCCCGGGGTTCCCGCCTAGGTTCGCCCGACGTGGTCGAGGTCACGGGGGTGCTCCAGAAGGCGGCGTGGGACCGCGACGTCCTGCCCCCGGTGGAGCAGGTGCGGCCCGGCCTGTGGTCCATCCCCGTGCCCATCCCCGACAACCCCCTTCGCTACGTGCTCGTCTACGCCTTCGAGCTCGACAGCGGGGTGGCCATCGTCGACGCCGGGTGGAACACCGAGGACGCCTGGGCCGCCCTCAACGCCGGCCTGGAGGAGGCCGGGGGATCCATCACCGACGTGCGGGCCGTCCTCGTCACCCACATCCACCCCGACCACTACGGGCTGGCGGGCCGGGTGCGGGACGAGGCGGGGGCGTGGATCGGGCTCCATCCCGACGACGCCGAGATGCTCGAGGCCCGCTACATCAAGACCGACGACCTCCTGGCCCGCATGCGGGACTTCCTGCGCGACGCCGGTGTGCCCCCCACCAAGCTGCCCGACCTCAACTTCGCCTCCATGATGATCCGCGACCAGGTGCGGATGGCCGTCCCCGACGTCCTGTTCGAGGACGGCCGCCGCGTCGACGTCCCGGGCTGGGATCTCCGGACGGTGTGGACGCCGGGCCACTCCCCCGGGCACGTGTGCTTCTACAGCGAGCGGCACCGCCTCCTGCTGTCGGGCGACCACGTCCTGCCCCGCATCACCCCCAACATCGGGGTCCACACCCAGCAGTTCCCCAACCCGCTGGGCGAGTACCTCGAGTCCCTCCTCAAGGTGCACACCCTGGACGTGGGCGAGGTCCTGCCCGCCCACGAGTACCGCTTCGCCGACCTCCAGGGGCGCCTCGACGACATCATCACCCACCACGCCGAGCGCCTGGCCGAGATCGAGCGCCTCATCGACGAGCACCCCGGCGCCACGGCGTGGGACCTGTCGGTGCTCCTCACGTGGTCCCGCCCCTGGCACGAGATCGCCGACTTCATGCAACGCGCCGCCGTGGGCGAGACCATCGCCCACATCGTGCTGCTCGAGAACCACCAGCGGGTCCGGCGGGAGGGGGCCGATCCGGCCCGCTTCTACCTCTACGACCAGCGGTGAGGTTCCCGGCCGGGCGGGGTCTACTCCGGCCCGGCCCCGGGGATCCCTCGATCGCGTCCCGGGCCGGAGTAGACATGATGTCCGGCCGTGGCAATCCACACACCTCTCGCGCGCAAGCCGCCCGGGTCCGAGAGTCGCAAGGGACGGCACGCAAGGCACGCCACCTCGCGTGCGCGGACCTTCCGGCGGGCCACGGGCCTCCTCGCCGTCCTGATCGGCGTCCTCGTGATCGCCGCCCTCCTGACCCTGGTCTTCGTGGGCATCTCCTCCCCGGGCCAGCTCGTCCCCGGCCCGCACGGGGCCACCGCCACCACCGCCCCGGCCTCGCACCGCACCGAGCACTCCCCCACGGCCTCCCACACCACGGGGGCCGCCCCCACACCGCCGTCGGCGTCAACGGCCGTGACCGCGGCCGTGGGCCGGACCACGTGGCAGCTGCCCGCCCCCATCGGCGACGAGACGGCGCTGCCCGTGCCGGGATCGGCGACCGAGGTGGAGATCCTGGGCGGGTTGACCACCGGGAACGAGCGGGCCCAGGGCGTCTTCACCATGAACCTCTCGTCGGGGGCCCTCACCCAGGTCGGTGACCTCCAGAGCGCCCTGGCCGACGCCGCCGGCGCCGTCGTGGCCGGGCTGGGCACGGTGGCGGGCGGGACCACGCCCGCCCCGGTGGCCACGGTGCAGCGCCTCCCCGCCCTGACGGCCGGGACGGCCTCCACCGACGTGACGGGCGCCCTGCCCGCCCCCCGCTCCGGGGCGGCCACGGCCACCATCGGGGCCACCACCTACGTGGTGGGCGGGGAGGACGGCACCACGCCGGAGCCCACCGTGCTGGCCACCACCGACGGCCGGCACTTCACCACGGTCGCCACCCTGCACCAGCCGGTGGCCTTCCCCGCCGTGGCCGCCCTCGGTCCGGACCTCTACGTCTTCGGTGGCGTGGCCCTGAGCGGCCCGGCCACGGGCAAGCCCGTGACGACCGTCCAGGTGGTCGACCCCGCGGCCCGCACCGCCACCACCGACGGGGTCATGCCCGTGCCCCTGGCCGGGGCGAGCGCGGTGACCCTGGGCGGGCATCTCTTCGTCATCGGGGGCGACACCAACGCCGCCTCCGCCCTGGGCAGCATCGGGACGTCCTCGACGGTGTGGGTCTACGGGCCGGGGGCGGACCGGTCGGCCCCGACCCTGCGGGTGGCCGGCCACCTCTTCGTGCCCGTGGCCCGGGCCGGGGTGGCGGTGGTCGGGACCACGGCCTGGGTGGTGGGGGGCGACGACGACGGGGCCCCGGTGACCACGGTGCAGACGGTCACGCCCGGGTCTCCCGACGCCGCCTCCTGATCACCACGGCCACCACGCCGAGCACCACCACGGCCACGATCGCCAGGGCGTAGGCGCCCACGCGCGACGCCACGGCGGTGTACGAGGTCCCGGCCACGTAGCCGATGACCACGAAGGCCGTGCCCCAGGTGATGCCCCCGGTGGCGTTGTAGAGCAGGAAGGTGCGGTAGCGCATCCCGCTCATGCCGGTGAGCCCGGGGACCAGGGCCCGGGCCAGGGCCACCCAGCGGCCCAGGAACACCGCCGGCCCCCCGTAGCGCGACAGGAGCTCCTCGCCCCGGCGCACGCCGGGGCGACCCCGCAGGGGGCGGCGGTCGAGGAGCCAGGGCCCGAGGAGCTTGCCCACCTCGTACCCCACCGAGTCCCCCACCACAGCGGCCACCACCACCACGACGATCATGAGGACCAGGTCGACGTGGTGCAGCGAGGCCAGGACCCCGCCCGCCAGGGCGGCGGTCTCCCCCGGGATCACGAAACCCAGGAGCACGGCGGCCTCGCCGAAGACGAGCAACCCGCACACGAGGTAGGCGACGGGCCCGTGGAAGTGCTGCAGCCACGTGCCCACCGAGGACAGGACCGGCGACACGGCCAGGGCCGCGGCCGTGGTGCGGTGGGGGACGGCGCTGCTCAGCGCGTCCAGGCGGCCCACGACGCGCTGACCCACGTGCGGCGGCGGCACGCAGGGCACGTCATGAACCGGGTGTAGCCCCGCCCCGGGCGCCACAACCACACCGGCAGGTGCAGGACCACGAATTCGGCCACCTTGATCTCCGAGCGCGCCCCACAGGTGGAGCAGTCCACGGCGATGGGGCCGACGAGGGGTCGTCCCAGGCCGGGCGCCCGCCCGCCGGGCAGGGGCGGGCCCGGGACCGGTGCCCGGGCCCCGGCTGCGCCGGGCCCGGCGGCGGGGCGCGCCACCCGGCGGGGCCCACCCCGGCGCACGGCCGGAGCGGGGCGGGAGGCCGCCCCGACGCTCCCCACGCCGGCGCGGGCCTCGTCGGAGAACAGGGCGTGCTTGCCCGGGACGTCACGCTCGGCCGCCACGCGGGGCCCGTCCTCGTCGCGCTCGGCCGGGGCCCAGAACAGGGCCCGCTTGCCGAGGGGGTCGGGGGAGGTGGTCACGGGGCGGGCGTCAGGCGACCGGGTGCCGGTCGGCGTCGAGCTCGTGGGCGATGGCGCGGTAGGCCTGGGCGCCCGGTGATCCCGGCGCGTGCTGGAAGATGCACTGCCCGTACGAGGGGGCCTCGGCGAACCGGATGGACTTGCGCACCGGCGGCTCCAGCACCGCCAGGCCGTGCCGGGCCTTGACCTCGTCGAGGACGGCCCGCCCGTGGCGGGTGCGGTCGTCGTACATGGTGGCGATGACGCCGCGCACCCCGAGGTCGGCGTTGGCGAACATGCGCACGTCCTCGATGGTCTCGAGGAGCTGCCCCACCCCCCGGTGGCTCAGGGCCTCGCACTGGAGCGGGATGATCACCTCGCCCGCCGCCGTGAGCCCGTTGATGGTGAGGATGCCGAGGGACGGGGGGCAGTCGATGAGGACCATGTCGTACTCGTCGCCCACGGCCGAGAGGGCCAGGGCCAGGACGTGCTCTCTCCCGGTGCGGGTGAGGAGGTGGACCTCGGACCCGGCCAGGTCGATGGTGGCGGGCAGGATGTCGAGCCCCTCCACGCCGGACACGGTGCGGCGCACGTCGGCGGCCTTCATCTTGCGCACGAAGACGTCGTGGAGCGACTGGTGCAGGCCGTCGGGGTCGATGCCCACCGAGAACGTCAGGCACGCCTGGGGGTCGAGGTCCACCAGCAGGACCCGCCGGCCCATCTGGGCCAGGGCGAAGCCGAGGGAGTGCACCGTGGTGGTCTTGGCCACGCCGCCCTTCTGGTTGGCCACCGCCACGATGCGCGCCATCGAGCGGAGTCTACGCCCGGCCCGGGACGACCCGGCCAAGCGATGGGCCCTGGTCGCGTCGGCGCCGCGGTGGGCCGCGCCGCTCGGGTCGACGTGGAGCCGCCCGGTCCCCGTCGCCGGCGCTCGGCACCGGGACAAGGCCGCCCCGTGTCCCCGGCGGGTACCGGCGCCACGGACCCGCATCGTCACCGCACGTGGTGGCGGCCCGACCACGGGAGGGTCGGTGGACACCGACCCGGGGGGATCAGATCCCGTCGGTGTCGGTGGCCTTGGCCACCTTGCGCACCAGGGTGCGCAGGCGGCGCAGCTCGTCGGCGCTCAAGGCGGCGAAGGCGGCCGGCGGCGCGCCGATGACCTTGTGGACCTGGGCCTGGGCCTGCTCCCCTGCCGGGGAGAGGACCACCATCCGCACCCGGCGGTCGGTGGGGTGCGAGCGGCGCTCGGCCAGGCCCGCCGCCTCGAGGGCGTCGACCAACGAGGTCACGTAGGAGGGGTCGCAGCGGAAGCGGTCCGAGAGGTCCTTCATGGGGGTGGGGTCCTCGGCCCGGAGCTGGAGGAGGGTCTTCAGGACCCCGGGCGCCAGGCCCGTCACCTCGCACGCCTCCAGGAAGCGCTGCTGGCCCTCGCGCTCGAAGACCAACCGGTACATGGCGTCCCAGGCCTCGCCGGCGACCCGCTCCCGCTCCCCCCGCCGCTCGAACCCGTCGTCACTTGACACGTTCCGACCTTTGAGTACGCTGAACGATCTTCCCGAGAAGACTCAACTGTCGAGGAAAGTCTAGCGTCCGTGGGCGAGCCGGCTGGCGACACCACCACCCTGAGCGAGCACCGCCACACCGGGCTGGCCCTGGTGCTCATCTGCGCCGTGCAGATGATGGTCATCCTCGACGGGACCATCGTCAACATCGCCCTCCCCGCCATCCAGCACCAGCTCCACTTCTCGGCCACCAGCCTGGAGTGGGTGATCACCGCCTACGCCCTCGCCTTCGGGGGCCTCCTCCTCCTGGGGGGGCGCAGCGGCGACCTGTACGGGCGGAGACGGATGTTCACCATCGGCGTGGCCGTCTTCACCACCGCCTCCCTGCTGGGCGGGTTCGCCACCGACCAGGCGTGGCTGGTGGCGGCGCGCGTGGCCCAGGGCGTGGGGGGTGCCATCGCCTCCCCCACGGCCCTGGCCCTCATCCAGAACACCTACCCCGAGGGCCCACGGCGCTCCCGGGCCATGGGGGTCTACGCCGCCATGTCC
>DATJOV010000005.1:0-2673 GCA_035506735.1 Acidimicrobiales bacterium
CCGACAGGACAAGACGGCGCCGTCCGGCGCGGCCGGTCGCATCGGGCGCCACGTCCCGATGACAATCGTCAAAATGGATGATGACTGCAATGGTCCGGTCGGGCAGGATGGCCGTGCGAGCTTTTGGGCGAGGCTCCGCGACTGCTTAGTGTCCTGACCTGAAAGGGCCGCACTGCCATGTCGGAGGAACTCGCTCCCTGCCGCGCCGATCCGCGCTCGGTTGCAACGTTGGTGCACGACGCCGGTGAAGGCGACCAGGACGCCTGGAGGGAGTTGGTCGAGCGCTTCGGCGGGATGATCGCCTCGGTGGGCCGCCGCTACGGGCTCTCCCCGGCGGACATCGGGGAGCTCCAGCAGACGACCTGGCTCCGGCTGGTGGAGAACCTCCACCGCCTCAAGCAGCCCGAACGGGTGGGCGGGTGGCTTGCCACCACGGCGTCACGCCAGAGCCTGCAGCTGGCCAAGCGTGCGTCGCGCTTCTCCACCGCAGGCGACCACGTCCTGGCCCAACTGCCGGACACCAACCACACCTTCCCCCTCGACACCTCGGTGGCGCCGTCGGAGCGCAAGGCCCTGCAGCGTTCGTGGATGCGCCTCAAGCCCCGCTGTCAGACGCTCCTGTCGCTGCTGCTGGCCGAGGAGGTGGTGGGCTACCGGGAGCTGTCCAGGCTGCTCGACATGCCCGTGGGCAGCATCGGGCCCACCCGGGCCCGCTGCCTCGAGCACCTCCGCCAGCTCCTCGCCGACGAGGGGATGACCGCCTTCGAGGGGTGAGCGGCGCTCAGGGCACGGCCCGCAGCGCCGCCACCATGGCACAGGCCAGGGGATCGTCGTCGGGGGCCCGGATGGGGGTGGCGGGGACGCCCACCGGCCCCAGGGAGGTCAGGGTGGGGTGGAAGTGGACGTGGTCGCCGCCTGCCCCGAGATGGGCCGAGATGTCGAGACGATCGGTGGGCCTCACCGCCCGGCTCAGGCGGGCCAGCCCGGCCAGGACGCCGGCCATGGCCCCGGGGTCGAGATCGGTGAGGACGGCGGCGTGGGCCCGGGGGACCAGCGTGAGGGGGAAGGGGCAGGGGACCACCGCGCCCAGGAGGGTGAAGGACTCGCTCTCGTACAGGGCGCCCGCGCCCGAACCCACCAGGTCGCACCAGGTGCAGGGGTCGGTCACGGGTGTGGCGCCCGGCGCTGTATCACGTGCCCGGTGCGTCCCTCTTGGGGGTGGAGCCGCATGCCATGTCGACGAACGGTACAGCCAGCGGCGGGTGGGAACGGCTCCCGGTCCGACCCGCCGTGGCCGTGGCCGGCGTGGCCCCCGGCGCCCCGCCCCTCGTCCCCCGGGCCGGCGTGGACCTGGTCCAGGTGTCCGAGGTGCGACGGGCCCTGGCCTCCTTCGGGGAGCGCTACCTCCGGCGCCTGTTCACCCCGGGTGAGGTCGACGACTGCCGGCGGGCGGCCGACCCCGTCCCCCACCTGGCGGCGCGCCTGGCGGCCAAGGAGGCCACCATCAAGGTCCTGGGGGTGGACGACCTGCAGCCGCCGTGGACGGCCATCGAGGTGTGCCGCCGGGCCTCGGGTGCCCCCGAGCTGTCCCTCACGGGCGAGGCGGCCCGGCTCGCCGAGGCCCAGCGACTGGCCGGGCTCTCCCTCAGCCTGAGCCACGAGGGCGACCTGGCCATCGCCTTCGTGATCGCCATGCCGGGCGCCTCCTAGGACCGCCCCGGCGCCGCCGGCCGCCGCGCCTCGGGGCGGGACGGGGCCGGCGCTCAGAGCCCGAGCAGGCGACGTACCGACGGCGGCCACCGGTGTGCCTCGGTCCCATGGCGCCGCACCAGGGCCAGGACGACCCGGTCGACACCGAACGCAACGCAGGAACTGTGCACCTTTCCGCCGTCGTCGGCCTGGATGTCGAAGGCGCTGGTGAAGTGGTCCAGGGCGTAGTTGCCCGAGATGACGGCGGTGAGGTCGACCTCGGAGGTCACCGGGGCCAGCCCTTCGATCTTCGCCGTCTCCACCAGCTGGGTCTCGGCCAGCAGCGTTCCGATCCGCCCGAAGAAGGGGTCGCTGGCCACCTCGCAGCGCAGCTCCAGGCCCAGGTCGGCGAGGAACTGGAGGCCGGTGTCGAGGAAGGCGTTGCGGTGCTCGAGGGCGGTCTCGGGCTCGTCGACGCACACGAACTCGTGCATCCGGAAGGACTGCATGCGGGCCGGGTCGGTGCTCGGCTCGTGCCGGAAGCAGAAGCCCGACACCTCGATCCGGCGGCCGGCGGCCGGGAGCCGGCCACTGCAGTGGGGGTAGACGGCGTGGCAGGCGGCCGAGGACAGGACCGTCTCGGCCGGCTGGAGCAGCTCCTCCCACCCCGCCCCCGCCTCGTAGCGGTTGACGAGCTCGGCGTGGGCCCGCTCGTCGCCCCCGAAGACGTGGAGCGATCCCATGAGGTGGGGGAAGGAGCGGAGGTAGTCGCTCTTGTCGAAGGCGGCCCGGGGCAGGATGGGCGGGACGTAGACGACCTCGAAGCGTCCTGCCCCCAGGTCCTCGAGCGACTGTTCCAAGCCCCGGGCGACGCCCTCGTAGTGGCCCGACCTCGCGTACACCCCGGGCACGGCGCTCGGCAGCAGCCACCCGGCCGCCACCACCTGCTCGGCGAAGGCGCCGCCGGTCCCGGCGCCCGGCGTC
>DATJOV010000006.1:0-2609 GCA_035506735.1 Acidimicrobiales bacterium
CGGGGCGGACCTTGGACCCTTCAGCGACCGCGGTGCCGGGCCGATGGCTGAGCGTGAGGAGGGGGTCGGGCCATGAACCTGGGTGAGCGGTGTGACGAGATCGTGCGGTTGATCGACCAGACCCTGGCCGATCTGGGGATCGGGACCGAGGCCGGAGGCCCGCAGGCCACCGTGACGGCCCTGCCCACGGCGCCGGCGGGACGGGGGACGGGGGACGGGCGGACCCCGCCCCCGGTCGAGCCGGCGCCCCGGGCCGCGGCCGGATTCTGACGGCGCCGGGGCGGGCGGGGGGCCGCTCCCCCGACAGCCCGCTCACAGATGCCCCACAGGGTGAGGGCGCAGGCTGGAGGGTGATCCCCATGGCCGAGCCCGCCCGCATCCTGGTCGTCGACGACGAGCCCAGCATCACCGACCTCCTGGGCATGGCCCTGCGCTACGAGGGGATGGAGGTCTCGGTCACCCACCTCGGCCGGGAGGCCCTGGAGGCCATGCGCACCTTCCGCCCCCACCTGGTGGTGCTGGACGTCATGCTCCCCGACCTGAGCGGCTTCGAGGTCCTGGAGCGCATGGCCCGGGACCGCATCGGCGGCCGCCTCCCCGTCCTCTTCCTCACCGCCCGCGACACCCTCGACGACAAGCTCCGGGGCTTCACCCTGGGGGGCGACGACTACATGACCAAGCCCTTCAGCGTGGAGGAGCTCATCGTGCGGGTGCGGGCCATCCTGCGCCGGGTCCACGGCGAGGGCGACGACAGCCGCCTCTCGGTGAGCGACCTCGTGCTGGACGAGGACAGCCACGAGGTCTACCGGGGGACGCGCCCGATCGAGCTCACCCCCACCGAGTTCAAGCTCCTGCACTACCTCATGCTCAACGCCGGGCGGGTGGTGTCGAAGTCGCAGATCCTCGACCGGGTGTGGAACTACGACTTCGACGGCAACGCCAACGTGGTCGAGATCTACATCAGCTACCTGCGCAAGAAGGTCGACTCCCTCGGACCCCGCCTCATCCACACCATCCGGGGCGTGGGCTACTGCCTCCGGCCCTCACCCGAGTAGGGACCCGGCCGTGACCCTGCGGCTGCGGCTGCTCCTGGTCCTGGTGGGCATCGTGGCCGCCGGGCTCCTCCTGGCCGACACCGCCATCTACGTGTCCCTGCGCTCCTACCTCTACGACCAGGTGGACACCGAGCTCCAGCAGGACGCCGGCCCCATCGCCGCCCAGCTCACGAGCCCCCTGGACCGGCCCTTCCGCTTCGGGGCCCCGGGCCAGGCCTACGGCCCCCCCGACCTGTGGGTGGCGCTGCGCGACCCGAGCGGCGACACCCAGGACCCCCAGAGCTACCCCCTGGCCCCGCCCCAGCTGCCCCTGCGCCTGCCCGGTTCGGGGAGCGCCTCGCAGTCGGCGGTGTACTTCACCGCCCGCAGCGCCGGGAGCGACCCCGTCACCTACCGGGTCTTCGCCCAGACCATCCAGCTGAGCGAGTACTCCACCATCGTCCTGGCCATCCCCCTGGACGACCTGAACCACACCCTGGGCGAGCTCCTCCTCATCGAGGGCCTGGTGTCGGCCGGGGTGCTGGTGGGGCTGGGGGCCCTGGCGTGGTGGATCGTGCGCCACAACCTCCGCCCCCTGGACCAGATGACCGCCACGGCCGGGGCCATCGCCGGGGGCGACCTGTCCCGGCGCATCGACATCGACGAGGCCGACGAGCACACCGAGGTGGGCCAGCTGGGGGCGGCCCTCAACACCATGCTCACCGGCATCGAGGAGGCCTTCGCCGCCCGGGCCGCCTCGGAGGAGCGCCTGCGCCTCTTCCTGGCCGACGCCTCCCACGAGCTGCGCACCCCCCTCACCTCCATCCGGGGCTACGCCGAGCTCTTCGACCGGGGCGCCCGGGACCGGCCCGAGGACCTGGCCACCTCCATGCGCCACATCCGGGAGGAGGCCAACCGCATGAGCGTGCTGGTGGACGAGCTCCTCCTCCTGGCCCGCCTGGACCGCCGGCGCCCCCTGGCCATGGAGGAGCTCGACCTCGACGACATCGTGACCCTGGCCGTGGACGCGGCCCGGGTGAGCTCGCCCGACCGCCGCTTCGCCCTGGCCTCGGCCGGGCCCCTGGCCGTGACGGGCGACGCCCTGCGCCTGCGCCAGGTGGTGGACAACCTCCTGGCCAACGCCGTCCAGCACACCCCGCCCGGCTCGCCCGTGGCCGTCCGGCTGGGGGCGGCGGGGGGCTGGGTCCACCTCGAGGTGGAGGACCGGGGACCGGGGGTCCCGGCCGAGGAGCAGGCCAGGATCTTCGAGCCCTTCCACCGCTCCGATCCCACCCGAGCCCGGGCCACGGGCGGCGCCGGCCTGGGGCTCACCATCGTCTCGGCCATCGCCCACGCCCACGGGGGCGAGGTGGGGGTGGTCTCGCCCGCCCCCGGGGCCGGCCCCGACCACCCCGGCTCCGTCTTCTGGGTGCGCCTCCCCCCGGCCACGACGGCCGGCGGCTCCGGGTCCCCCACCGACGAGGGCGCCGCCCGGGTGGGCGAGGAAGCGGGGCCCGGGCCCGCCCCGGGGGAGGGGGCCGGCCACCACAACGGCGCGGCGGCCTCGGCCCCCGG
>DATJOV010000007.1:0-5420 GCA_035506735.1 Acidimicrobiales bacterium
CCGGGGGGGGGGGGGGCCGGGGAGGGGCTCACGAGGCCACGAAGTCCTCGAAGCGGGCCCGGCCCGCCTCGTCCAGCACCACCTGGATCACGGTGGCCCCCTCGCCCCGGGACTCCCCCACCACCTCCCCCTCGCGGTGGACGGCGGCCAGGACGTCGCCCCGTTCGAAGGGCACCACCAGCTCCACCACCCGGTCCGCCCCCCGCAGGCGGTCCCCCATGGCCCGCAGGAACGCGTCGAGGCCCAGCCCGGTGCGGGCCGAGACCACCACCGCCCCGGGGTGGGCCTGGGCCAGGCGCTGCGCCGCGTCGGGGGCGGCGTCGGCCTTGTTGAGGGCCACGAGCTCGGGCACCGCACCGGCGTCGATCTCCTCCAGCACGGCCCGCACCGCCTCGATCTGGCGCTCGGCCTCGGGGGCCGAGGCGTCGACCACGTGCACCAGGAGGTCGGCCTCGGCCACCACTTCCAGGGTGGAACGGAAGGCCTCGACGAGCTGGTGGGGCAGCTTGCGCACGAAGCCCACCGTGTCCGACACGAGGACGGTCTCCCCTCCGGGCAGCGCCAGGCGGCGGGTGCGGGGGTCGAGGGTCGAGAAGAGCCGGTCCTCGACCACCACCCCGGCGTCGGTCAGGCGGTTGAGCAGGGTCGACTTCCCGGCGTTGGTGTAGCCCACCAGACTGACCTCGCGCTGGCGGGAACGCTGGCGGGCCTTGCGCTGGGTGTGGCGGGTGGCCGACAGGCGGCGCAGGTCGGCCTCGAGGCGGGTCATGCGGCGCAGGAGCCGGCGCCGGTCCACCTCGAGCTGGGTCTCGCCCGGGCCCCGGGTGCCGATGCCGCCCGCCTGCTGGGACAGGGCCAGGCCCCGGCCCCGCAGGCGGGGCAGGCGGTAGCGCAGGAGGGCCAGCTCGACCTGCGCCTTCCCCTCCTGGGAGCGGGCGTTCTGGGCGAAGATGTCGAGGATCACGGCCGTCCGGTCGATGGCGGTGCGCCCCAGCAGCTTCTCCAGGTTGCGCTGCTGGGCCGGGCTGAGCTCGTCGTCGAAGACCACGGTGTCGGCGTCGACGGCGCCGGACAGCTCGGCCAGCTCCTGGGCCTTGCCCCGGCCCACGAAGGTGGCGGGATCGGGCCGGTCCCGGCGCTGGACCACCGTCCCCGCCACCACCGCCCCGGCCGTCTCCACCAGCAGGCCCAGCTCCACCAGGTCGGCCTCCACCAGGGCCAGGGAGGTCCAGGGGAACACCACCCCCACGAGCACGATGCGCTCCTGGAAGCTGCGCTCGATGAGCGTCACCGGCGCCCCGCCACCTCGGTCACCGCCCCGCCGGCCCGGGCCGCCAGGGCGGCCGGGTCCACCACCACCTCGGCCACCCGCACCGTCGGCCCGGCCAGCACGGCGGTGACGCCCCCCTCCCCGTCCTCCTCCAGCTCGACCTCGAGGGTCCCTCCCGGGCTCCGCACCCGGGCGGTCGTGCCGACCACGCCGTGGGCGTGGGCCGCCGCCACCACGGCGCAGGCGCCGGTCCCGCACGCCAGGGTCTCGCCCACGCCCCGCTCGACCACCCGCAGCACGAGCTCGGCCCCGGGGCCGGCCCACACGAACTCGACGTTGGTGCCGCCCGGCACCGAGCGCTCCAGGGCGGCCCCGTGCCGGGCCACGGTGTCGTCACCGGCCACCGCCCCGAACAGGACCAGGTGGGGGTTGCCCACGTCGACGTGCTGGGCCCACACCACCCCGGGGACCCCGAGGCCGGTCTCCTCGGGGCCGAGGCGGACCGGGCCCATGGCGACCCGGCCGTGGCCCTCCCCCGGGCCGAGGGCGCGGTAGGTGACCCGCCGCACCCCGGCCAGGGTGTGAACCGTGACCGTCCCCGGCTCGGCCATGGCGCCGTCGACGGCCGCCTGGACCAGGCAGCGGATGCCGTTGCCGCTCATGGCGGCCACGGTGCCGTCGGCGTTGCGCAGGTCCATGGCCAGGTCGGCGTCGGGACCGCCGGCGCTGACCCGGATGACGCCGTCGGCGCCCACCCCGTGGTGGCGGTCGCACAGGGCGGCCACCTCCCGGGCCGACAGGGGCGAGCGGCCGGGGGGATCGAGCAGCACCAGGAAGTCGTTCCCGGCCCCGTGGTGCTTGGTGAAGGTGCGGGCGCCGGATCCGGCCATCGCCGTCAGTCTTCCATCTGGGCACCCCCGGACCGGCCGGCGTCGAGGACGGCGAGCAGCTGGGCCAGCGGGTCGGCCTCGGGGTCGAGCCAGCGGATGCGGGGATCGCGCCGGAACCACGCCCATTGGCGCCGGGCCAGGGCCCGGGTGCGGCGCACCGCCTCGGCCCGGGCCTCCTCCAGGGGCACGCCCCGCTCCACGTGGGCCAGCAGCTCGCGGTAGCCGAGGGCCTGGCGGGCCGTGCGCGACAGCCCGCCGGGGGCGGCGGCGAGGGCGCGCACCTCGTCCAGCAGACCCCGTTCGAGGAGGGCGTCGAAGCGCTCCTCGATGCGGGCGTCGAGCCGGGCACGGTCGAGGTTCAACCCGACCAGCACGAACGGGGTGGGGGGATAGGCCTCGAGCCCGGGCCCGAAGGACGAGAAGGGCCGGCCCGATCCCACCGTGACCTCCAGGGCCCGGACCACCCGGCGGCGGTTGCCGGGGTCGATGCGGGCCGCGGCCGCGGGGTCGAGGTCGGCCAGGCGGGCGTGGAGGCGGGCCGTCCCCCCGGGCCCGTCCGCCTCCCGTTCGAGATCGGCGGCCAGCTCCGGCCACCGTCCCGGGATGCGCAGCCCGTCCACCACGGCCCGCAGGTACAGCCCGGTGCCGCCCACCAGGAGGGCCCGGCCCCGCCGGGCCGCCACGTCGGCCAGGACGGCCTCGGCCTCGGCCTGGAAGCGCGCCACCGTGCACTCCTCCCCCGGGCCCACCAGGTCGAGCAGGTGGTAGGGGACCTCGGCCCGCTGCGCCGGGGTGGGCTTGTCGGTCCCGATGTCCATGCCCCGGTACACGGCCATGGAGTCGACCGAGACCAGCTCCACCCCGGGGCGGGTCCGGGCCGCCGCCAGGGCCAGGGCGGACTTGCCCGAGGCGGTCGGGCCGACCAGCGCCACCGGGCCGCCGGGGGCGGGCCCGGGCCGCGGCGCCACGGCTCAGCCGGCCGACAGGGCCACGGGCAGGCGCCGGCGGGCCGGGGCCGGGGTCGTCACCGCCACCAGCTCCCCCCGCAGGTGGTGGGGGGCGGCGCCGGTGACCCGCACCTCGGCGTAGGCCCCCACCCCGGGGGCCCCGGCCGGCGGCGGGGGGAAGTGCACGAGCTTGTTCTGCCGGGTGCGTCCGGTGAGCAGCGCCGGGTCGCGCTTGCTCGCCCCCTCCACCAGGACCTCCTCCACCCGCCCCACCCGGGCCCGGTGGCGGGCCAGGGCCGAGCGCTCCACCACGGCCCGCAGGCGCTCGAAGCGCTCGGCCACCACGGCCTCGGGGACGAAGCGCTCGGGCGCGGCCGCCGCCCTGGTGCCGGGGCGGGGGGAGAACACGAAGGTGTAGGCGCTGTCGTACCCGGCCTCGGCCACGACCTCCAGGGTGGCGACGAAGTCGGCCTCGGTCTCGCCCGGGAAGCCCACGATGATGTCGGTGGTCACGGCCAGGTCCTCCACCGCGGCGCGGGCCATGGCCAGGCGCTCGAGGTAGCGCTCGGCCCGGTAGCCGCGCCGCATGGCGGCCAGCACGGCGTCGCTGCCCGACTGGAGGGGGAGGTGCAGGTGCTCGCACACCGCCCCCGTCCCCGCCATGGCGGCCACGGTCTCGGGGCGCAGGTCCTTCGGGTGGGGGCTCGTGAAGCGCACCCGGCGCACGCCCGGCACGGCCCCCACGGCCCGCAGGAGCGAGGCGAACAGGGGGCGGCGCCGGGTGAGGTCGCGCCCGTAGGAGTTGACGTTCTGGCCCAGGAGCGTCACCTCGCTCACACCCTGGCGGGCGAGGGCGGTGACCTCGGCCACGATGGCCTCGACGGGGCGGCTCACCTCGGGACCGCGCACCTGGGGCACGATGCAGAAGGCACAGGAGTTGTCGCACCCGGTCTGGATGGTGACCCAGGCGGCGTAGGACAGGGCGCGCTGGGCCGAGAGGGCGTGGGGAAGGTCGTCGGCCCCGGCCGGGGGGGCGTCGAGGATCTCCACCACCGGGCCCTCCGCCGCCGCCCGGCGCAGCAGGGCCGGGGCCCGGGCCAGGTTGTGGGTGCCGAAGACCACGTCCACGTGCGGGGCCCGGCGGCGCACCTCGTCCCCGTCCTTCTGGGCCAGGCAGCCGCCCACGGCGATCTGCACCTCGGGGCGGCGCCGGCGCAGGGCCTGCAACTGGCCGAGGTGGCCGTACAGGCGGTTGTCGGCGTTCTCGCGGATGCAGCAGGTGTTGAGGACCACCACGTCGGCCTGCTCGGGATCGTTCACGGGCTCGAGGCCGTCGGCCCGCAGCATCCCGGCCAGGCGCTCGGAATCGTGCTCGTTCATCTGGCACCCGAAGGTGCGGATGTGGAAGGTGCGGGCCACGGCGGCCTCAGACCGACGGGGCGGGTGCCCTGTGGCGTCCCGAGGCGTGCGGGGTCCCCTCGACGATGAGGCCCTCCACGTCGGCCCGCAACAGCACCGCCCGTCCCGGGACGCCGATCTCCTCCATGGCCGATTCGGCCTTGGCCCGGACCCGCTCCCCGTCCTGGCCGTCGCACATCCCGAGGAGGGCGGGCCCCGCCCCCGACCAGCACGACGCCAGGGCGCCGGCCGAGACCAGGCGCCCCAGGAGCTGGGGGGCCTCGGGGAACAGGGGGCTGCGGTAGTCCTGGTGGAGCCGGTCCTCGGTGGCCTCCCGCAGGAGGAGCGAGCGGTCGGCCAGCCCGGCCAGGAGGAGGGCCAGGCGGCCCAGGTTGAAGGTGGCGTCGGTGCGCCCCACCTGCTGGGGCAGGGCTTGGCGGGCCTTGGCCGTGGGGAGGGGCCGGTCCGGCACCATGACCACGAACACGAGCCCCCCGTCCAGGGGCAGGCGCACGGCCCGCACCGCCCCCCGCACCAGGGTGGCGGCCACGAGGCCCCCCACCACCGAGGCGGCGGCGTTCTCGGGATGGCCGTCGACGCGCGCCGCCACCGCCAGGGGGTCGCGCGCCCCCGCCGCGGCGGCGGCGGCCACGGCCAGGGCGGCCGAGGAGCCCAGGCCCCGTGCCACGGGGATGTCGGAGCGCACGGTGATGGCCAGGCGGTCGTGGCCGGCCACGTCGATGGCCACGCTGGCGGCCAGGTGGGTGGCGTCGGCGGCCAGATCGGACCCCTCCCCCGAGGCCCGCACGCTCAGCCGGGCGGCCGGCTCCACCTCGACCTCGACGTAGAGGTCGAGGGCCAGGGCGAGGACGTCGAACCCGGGGCCGAGATTGGCCGACGAGGCAGGGACCCGGG
>DATJOV010000008.1:0-6309 GCA_035506735.1 Acidimicrobiales bacterium
TGAACCCCCGCTCGCTGGCGACGCTCCTGCGGGGGGAGGTCGCCGTCGAGGACATCCCCGGCTACGGGCCCGTGACCGACGAGGCGGTGTGGATCATGAGCCGGACGCGGGCGCTGCCCATCCCCCCGCCCCCGCCCATGCGCAACGGCGGGAACCTCGTCTTCTCGCTCTCGCGCCTGGGGCGCTGGCTGGCGGAGCGGGCCGAGCAGGGCGGCGCCATGGTCCTGCCCGAGACGACGGCTCGGACCCTGCTGGTGCGGGACGGTGCGGTGGTGGGGGTGCGCACCGGTGACAAGGGCCGGGGACCGGCGGGTGAGGAGCTGCGCACCTTCGAGCCCGGGTCCGACATCGTGGCCAGGGTCACGGTCCTGGCCGAGGGGACCCAGGGCCATCTCACCGGCGTCGCCCTCGACCATTTCGGGCTGCGCCCCCGTGACCCCCAGGTGTGGGAGCTCGGCGTCAAGGAGGTGTGGCGGGTGCCCCGTCCCCTGGGCCGCACCATCCACACCATGGGGTGGCCCCTGCGCAGCGGGTCCCGCTACCGGGAGTTCGGCGGCTCGTTCCTCTACCCCATGGGCCCCGACATGCTCACCATCGGCATGGTGGTCGGCCTCGACTACCGCGACCCCACCCTGTCGGTGCACGACCTGCTCCAGGAGCTCAAGACCCATCCCCGCATCCGCCCCCTGCTGGAGGGGGGCGAGCGCCTGGAATGGGGGGCGAAGACCATCCCGAGCGGCGGCTACCACGCCCTGCCCCGCCGCCTCCACGTCCCGGGGCTGTTGCTGTGCGGGGACGGCGCCGGCATGGTGAGCATCCCCACCCTGAAAGGCGTGCACTACGCCGTGGAGTCCGGGCGCCTGGCCGCCGAGGCCGCCTTCGCGGCGCTGCGGGACGGGGCCGACCTGGGCGGCTACGACGACGCCGTGCGACGGAGCTTCATCACCCGGGACCTGCACGAGGTGCGCGACATGCGGCAGGTCTTCGGGCGGGGCTTCTTCGTGGGGGGTGCGCTGGCCGGCGTCATGGCCGCCACCCGGGGCCGGGTGAGCGTGGGCCGCCTGCGCAACGAGCGTGACGACGGCCAGCCCCTCCTGCCCGTGCCGGCCGGGGCCTCGGCCGAGCGGGTCGAGCCCGACGGCGTCCTCACCTTCGACAAGCTCTCCTCGGTGTTCGCCTCGGGCAACGCCACCCGCGACGACCAGCCCAACCACATCGTGCTGGCCGAGCGCGTCCCGCCCGACGTGGCCGAGTCGTGGGTCAACCTGTGCCCGGCTCAGGTCTACCGGCGCGGGCCGGTGGGCGGCGACGGATTGGTGACGGTGGAGATGGCGCCCTCGAACTGCGTCCAGTGCGGGGCCATCACGGCTCGGGGGGGACGGCTCACCCCGCCCGAGGGAGGGTCGGGCCCGGAGTACCAGCTCAGCTGAGGGCCGGCCCCGGCGCCGGCCCGGTGCGGCGTCCCGCCGCCGCGCCGTTCAGGCGCCGGCGCTGAGGTCGAGGTCGGGCGGGGGCTGGTCGGGGATCCGCCACCGCAGGAAGGCCTTGTCGTACTTCTCGTGATAGCCGTTGGCCGACTCGACCATGGCGGCGAAGGCCGGCTCGAAGCCGGCCCAGTCCTCCGATTCGATGCAGGCGCGCACGGCCGCCACCTTGTCGCCGATAAAGGACTCCATGTCCTCGCTGTACTTGGGACGCAGGATGGCGCCCTTCTCCATGAGGTTCACGGCCTCCGACAGCTGGAACTTGGCGAGCGCCTTGTTGTGGGCACGGCCGGCGTAGAAGCACTTCCAGATACGCTCCCCCACGAGGGGCATCACCTCGGCCATCCCGGGCAGGAGGTGGCCCAGATCGCTCAGCGCGATGGCGCCGCCCTTGATGGCGAACTCGTGGTCGTGATCGGTCTCCGACATGCGGGTCACCCTAGTCGGCGCCCTCGGCGCGCCCCACCCGACCGGCGGCGCCGGACGGCCGCTACAGGCGCTCGAATCCCCGGTAGCGCTCCCAGTCGGTCACGGCGGCGTCGTAGGCCTCGAGCTCGACCCGGGCGAAGTTGGCGTAGTGGTCGACCACCTCGTCGCCGAAGGCGGTCCGCGTCACGGTGCCGGCGCCGAAGGCCTCGGCCGCCTGGCGCAGGCTCGTCGGGAGACGGGGCCGCCCCGAGGCGTAGGCGTTGCCCCGGCACTCCTCCTCGAGGGTGAGCGCGTGGTCGAGCCCGTGCACCGCCCCGGCCACCAGGGCGGCGATGCCGAGGTAGGGATTCATGTCGCCTCCCGGCACCCGGCACTCGATCCGCAGGGCGGGGCCGTGGCCCACGACCCGGAAGGCGCACGTGCGGTTGTCGCGGCCCCAGGCGCCGGCGGTGGGGGCGAACGAGGCATCGCAGTAGCGCTTGTAGCTGTTGATGTTGGGGGCGTAGAAGAGCATCATCTCGGGCAGGGTGGCCAGCATCCCGGCCAGGACGCGGTCGAAGACCTCGCTCGCGCCGTGGTCGTCGGCGGGGAAGGCGGGCTCCCCCGAGGCGTCATGCAGCGAGAAGTGGACGTGGCACGAGCTGCCCTCGTGCTCGTCGAACTTGGCCATGAAGGTGAGGCTGCACCCCTCCTGGGCGGCGATCTCCTTGGCACCCGTCTTGAACAGGACGTGCTCGTCCGCCTTGGCCAGGGCGTCGAGGTAGCGGAAGGAGATCTCGTGCTGCCCGCGGTTGCACTCCCCCTTGGCCGACTCGACCGCCATCCCGGCCCCGGCCATGGCCCGCCGGATCCGACCCAGGAGGGGCTCCACCCGGCCCGTCCCCAGGAGGGAGTAGTCCACGTTGTAGAGGTTGACGGGGGTGAGGTCCCGGTACCCGAGCGCCCACGCCTCCTCGTAGGTCTGGGCGAACACCATGAACTCGAGCTCGGTGGCGACCTGGGCGTGGAGGCCGTGGGCGCCGAGGCGCTCGAGCTGGCGGCGCAGCACCTGGCGGGGGGCGGGGGCCACGTCGGCGCCCCCGGCGTCCACCACGTCGGCCATGCAGCAGGCGGTGCGCTCGTGCCAGGGGACCCGCCGCAGGGTGGCGAGGTCGGGCCGCAGGACGAAGTCCCCGTAGCCGCCGGACCACGAGGACAGGGCGTAGCCGTCGACCGTGCGCATGTCCACGTCCACGGCCAGGAGGTAGCTGCACCCCTCCATGGCGCCGGGCACGACCTGGTCGAGGAAGTAGCGGGCATCGGCGCGCTTGCCCTGCAGGCGACCCTGCATGTCGGTCATGGCCACCAGGACCGTGTCGATCCGACCCGCCTCGACCTCCGCCGCCAGCTCCCCGAGCGACAGGAGACCGTCGCGCTCCGGCGTCGGGGCGGGGCTCGTGGCGCGGGCGCTCACCGCCGTGACGCTACCCGGGTCACCACACCGGCTCCCACCGGCCCGACGCCGCCGACCGGACCATGGCCAGGGCGGCGCGCAGCTCCCCCAGGGCGTGGGCGGCGTCGGCCGGGGCCGGGACGCCGTCGAGCACCGCCGCCTCGAAGGCCACCAGCTGGTGCTCGTAGCTCTGGAGGTAGCCGCCCCGTCCCACCTCGGTGCCCCGGGGGTCGGTCCCGTCGTGGAGCTTCACCCGGCCCAGGCCGTCGATGACGAGCTCGCCGCGCGTCCCGATCACCTCGAACAGGGGGAGGGGGGCCACCGGGCCGGGCGTCACCAGGGCGTCGAAGCTGGCCACCACGCCCGAGGTGAACCGGCACAGGGCCCGGCACATGGACTCGCCCTCCATGGCGGTGTAGGGCCGGCCCGTGGCCGCCACCACCTCGGTGAGCTCGCCCAACCACATCCGCAGGGGCCGCAGCCAGTGCGAGCCGGCGTCGATGGTGACCCCGCCCCCCATGGCCTGGCGCGACAGCCGCCAATTGCCGCTGTGCACGAAGTCCTCGAGGGGCGGACCGCAGTACCACGCCCGCGCCGTCACCACCTCGCCGATCAGCCCGGCGGCGAGCAGCTCGGCCGTCCGCACCACCTCGGGCCAGTACTGGGCGTTCTCGGCCACCAGGAAGACGGTGCCGGCCCGGCGGGCGGCATCGAGGATGCGGTCACAGGCGTCCAGGGTGGGGGCCATGGGCTTCTCGAGCAGCAGGTGGCGGCCCGACTCCAGCACGGGCACGGCCACCGCCTCGTGCAGGTGGTGGGGGACCATGACCAGGGCGGCGTCGAATCCTCCCGTCGCCAGGGCCTCGGCCACGTCGGTGCACGACGCCGCCCCGGTCTCCTCGGCCATGGCCCGGGCCCGTGTGCCGTCGACGTCGACGACCATCGTGACGTCGGTGCGCCGGGTGGCCTGGCGCAGGGCCCGCAGATGCCACCGGGCGATGGCCCCGCACCCCACGAAGGCCAGGCGCAGGCGGTCGCCGGTGGGGGGAGCCATGCCCCACCCTAGGGGTGACGGGTGGCCGCCGGTCCGGTCCGGCCCCCCCTGGACACCCCGGCCGGCACCGGGAAGCATGTTGCTTCTGTGACAGATGGGGTGAGTGTGACGAAGATCGGCGCTCGATCCCGTCGGCCGGGAGCGAGCATCGCACGGTCGTGTGGAGGCCGACCGGGGGGCAGGGACCGGGTCGGCCGCTCCGGGGGCGGGCAGGGCGCTGGTTAGGGTGGTCGCCATGGCCGCCCCCGACCACGTCCGCCCTCCCGTGCCCCCGCCGCCGGGGGGACCGCCGCCGGGGCGCCGTCCCCGGCGCCGGACGGGGCTGGCCGCGGCGGTGGTGGGGCCGGTGGCGGTGCTCGTGGCGGCGTGCGGAACGTCGAGCCCCACGGCCTCGGGCACCTCCACCACGGGCGCCTCCACGACCGCCGCCCCCACCACGACGGCCGCCGCCGCGGGCGGCACCTCCACGTCGGCGCCGGGGGGGAGCACCCCCTTCTACGAGGTGAAGACCGGGCAGGTCAAAGGGCTCGGGACGGTGCTCGTGGACGGGCAGGGCATGACGCTGTACATGTTCGAGCCGGACAAGCAGTCGGGGCAGTCGACCTGCTATGGCACGTGCGCCCAGGGGTGGCCGCCGCTCATCCTCCCCGTCGGGGTGTCGGCCCCGGTGGCGGGCCCCGGCGTGCAGGCCTCCCTCCTCGGCACCACCCACCGCACCGACGGGCAGACCGAGCTCACCTACGACAAGTGGCCCCTCTACACCTGGGTGAACGACAGCCAACCGGGCCAGGCCACCGGGCAGGGCCTGAACAACCTCGGCGGGCTGTGGTACGTCCTCTCCCCGTCGGGACAGGTCGTCAAGACCAAGCCGGCGCCGTAGCTCGGCAGGGCGCCGCGCCGGCGCCGTAGCTCGGCACGGGGCCGCGCCGGCGCCGTAGCTCGGCAGGGCGCCGCGCCGGCGCCGGGCAGGGAGGCCCGATGGGCACGAGGGGACGGGGAACGACGCGTCGGCACGGTCACCGGCACGGACGCAGGGCCGTCCTGGCCGTGGCCGCCCTGATCCTGGGGTCGGGTGGCGCCGTCGCCGGCGGTGTGGCCGCCGCCCCCGGCGCGGGTGCCACCGGGGGCACGGTGGTCCCGGGGACGTCCTGTCCCGCCTTCCCGGCCGACGACGTGTGGAACACCTCCGTCACGGACCTTCCCGTGGACGCCCAGAGCGCCACCTGGCTGGCCTCGATGGACGCCTCGTCGACCTTCCTGCACCCCGACTACGGGCCCTCGGGGAACCGCAAGCACCCTTACGGCATCCCGTGGCAGGTGGTGGCTCCGTCGCAACCCCTCGTGCCGGTGCGCTTCCGCTACGCCGACCAGTCCGACCCCGGTCCCTACCCGTTGTCGCATGCCACGGCGGTCGAGCGGGGATCGGACCGCCACGCCATCATGGTCGACCCTGCCACCTGCACCCTGTACGAGCTGTGGGACACCCACTACCGCTCCCGGGACCGCTCGACGGCGGGATCGGGGGCCGTCTGGAACCTGCGCTCCGACGCCCTGCGCCCCGCCGGCTGGACCTCGGCCGACGCCGCCGGGCTGCCCATCCTCCCCGGGCTGGTGGACTACGACGAGGTGGCCTCGGGTGTGATGGACCACGCCATCCGCTTCACGGCCCGGTGCACCGAGCAGGCCTACCTCTGGCCGGCGCGCCACGAGGCGGGCCAGGACGACCCGAGCTGTCCCCCCATGGGGGCGCGCTTCCGTCTCGACGCCGGCTTCACCCTGCCCGCCTCGCAGTGCTCGGCCATGTGCCAGACCGTGCTCGAGACCATGAAGACCTACGGGCTCATCCTGGCCGACAACGGCAGCAACTGGTACTTCCAGGGCACGGCCGACACCCGCTGGACCGACACCGA
>DATJOV010000009.1:0-9172 GCA_035506735.1 Acidimicrobiales bacterium
TCAAGCGTGGCACCTCCGCCCCCCCGCACCGCCGCCGTGTCCGAGGCCGGCCCCCACGCCGGCCGGCAGTCGGCCGACGAGCGCCGCCGGAGCGTGCTCGGGGCGGCCATGGCCGAGTTCGCCCGGGGGGGCTACGCCGGGACCTCCACCGAGGCCATCGCCACCCGGGCCGGGATCTCCCAGCCCTATCTGTTCCGCCTCTTCCGCACCAAGCGGGAGCTGTTCATCGCCACCATGCGGGCCACCCACGACCGCATCGCCGACGCCTTCCGGGCCGCGGCCGAGGGCCTCACCGGGATCGAGGCCATGGCGGCCATGGGCCGGGGGTACAAGGAGCTGCTGGCCGAGCGGGACCTCCTCCTGGTCCAGCTCCACTCCTACGCCGCTTCCGAGGACCCCGAGATCCGGGCCGCGGCCCGCTCCGGCTTCCGGCGGCTGTGGAGCCTGGTGGGGGAGCTGACCGGCCTCCCCGAGGAGATGGTCCGGGTGTTCTTCGCCCAGGGCATGCTCCTCAACGTCATGGCCGCCATCGACGCCGCCGCCGTCGACGAGAGCTGGGCCCTGGCCTGCCAGGGGGACCCCGACGTCTTCTTCGCCCTCCTCGCCCAACACCACGCCGCCCCCTGAGCCACCTCGCCCCCTGACCACCCCGACCGACCACGGAGGGAGACCGCCATGTCCGATCAAGCTAGTAACCAATCACTAGTTCATGACGGCCCCGGGGCCGGGGGGCGCCGGGCCGTGTGGGCCGTGGTCATCACGGCCCTGGCCCTCTTCATGGCCACCCTCGACAACCTGGTGGTCACCACCGCCCTCCCCGTCATCCGCCGCCACCTCCACGCCGGGCTGAGCGGGCTGGAGTGGACGGTGAACGCCTACACCCTCACCTTCGCCGTCCTCCTCCTCACCGGCGCCGCCCTGGGGGACCGCTTCGGGCGCCGGCGCATGTTCCTGGTGGGCCTGGCCCTCTTCACCGGGGCCTCGGCCGCCGCCGCCCTGTCGCCCACGGTGGGGTGGCTGGTGGCGGCCCGGGCCGTGCAGGGGGCGGGGGGTGCGCTGGTCATGCCCCTGTCGCTGACCCTCCTGTCGGCGGCCGTCCCCCCCGAGCGCCGGTCCCAGGCCCTGGGGGCGTGGGGCGCCATCGGGGGGGTGGCGGTGGCGGCCGGACCCCTGGTGGGCGGGGCGGTGACGAGCGGGTGGTCGTGGCAGTCCATCTTCTGGATCAACGTGCCCGTGGGCGTGGTGCTCCTGGTGCTGGCCCGGTGGCGCCTGGCCGAGTCCCACGGACCCCGCCACCGCCTCGACCTGGGGGGCGTGGTGCTGGCCACCCTGGGGCTGTTCGGGGTGGTGCTGGGCCTGGTGCGGGCCGACGCCCACGGCTGGACCAGCCCCGGCGTCCTGGGCTCCCTCGCCGCCGGCGCGGCCGGGCTGGTCGGCTTCGTGGCGTGGGAGCGGGGCACCGACCACCCCATGCTGCCCCTCGGGCTGTTCCGCAGCCGGTCCTTCTCCACCGTCAACGTGATGGCCATGCTCATGAGCTTCGGCATGTTCGGGGCCATCTTCTTCCTGTCCCAGTTCCTCCAGGTCGTCCAGCACGACACCCCCCTCGGGGCGGGCCTGCGGGTCCTGCCGTGGACGGGGATGCCCATGGTGGTGGCCCCGGTGGCGGCGGCGCTGGCCCAGCGCTTCGGGGGCCGCCCCGTCCTGTGCGCGGGCCTGGCCCTCCAGGCCGCCGGCCTGGCCTGGCTGGCCCTCGAGACCTCGCCCACCGTGCCCTACGTCAGCCTGTGCCTGCCCTTCGTCCTGTCGGGGGTGGGCATGGCCCTGTTCTTCGTCCCCCTGGCCACGGTGGTCCTGTCCTCGGTGCGCCCCGAGCAAGAGGGCGTGGCCTCGGGCACGAGCAGCGCCTTCCGGGAGGTGGGGGGCGTGCTCGGCATCGCCGTCCTGGGGGCGGTGTTCTCGGCCCGGGGCGGGTACGCCTCGGGGACGGCCTACGTGGCCGGCCTGCTGCCCGCCGTGTGGGTGGGTGTGGTCGTGGTGGGTGCCGCCGCCGTCCTGGCCCTGGCCCTCCCCCGCCGGGCCCGGGCCCTGGCCACGGCGACCCCGGCCGGGCCCCCGGCTCCGGCGCGTGGCGTCCTGGCCGTCCCGGCGCTGCGCCGGTCCCCGGTGCCGGTGCCGGCGTCGCTGCCGGTGCCCGTGCCGGTGCCCGCCGCCGCCTGCGGGCGCCGGGAGGACTAGCCGGCCCGGTGGGGGTCGGGCCCGGTTCCGCTCGGGGCCCGTGCCAGGGCGGCCCGGAGGACCTCGGTGGCGTGCACCCTGAGCTCTCCCAGGGGGCGGTTGCGATGGACCCGCACCCCCAGGTCGACCTGGGCGATGCGGTCCACCCCGAAGTCCCGGGCCACGTCCACCAGGAGGCCGAGCTCGACGCCGTAGCCGGGGGCCAGGCCGGTCTTGTCCAGCACGGTGCGGGGGGCGGCGGTCTCGCCCGCCAGGGGCTGGCGCACCCCGCGCAGGTGGGGGAAGAGCACGTCCACCAGGGGGCGGGCCACGAGCTCGGTGACCCGGCCGCCCCCGCCCGGCTCGCCGTGGAGGGGGCGGTCGTAGAAGGCCTTGACCAGGGCCACCTCCAGCGTGGCGCCGGGGAGGGCGGGATCGGCGGGGGGGACCAGAAGGGGCCCCAGCAGCCCCGTCACGAAGTGGGGGCCGAAGTTCTCCACGTCGGCGTCGAGGAAGACCACGAGCTCGGCGTCGGACTCCTCCAGGGCCACGGCCATGGCCTGGCCCTTGCCTCCGGGGCCCGACGGGCCCCGCACCACCCGGGCCCCGGCCGCCCGGGCCACCCCGGCGGTGCCGTCCTCCGAACCGTCGTCGACCACCACGATGTCGTCGACGAGGTCGGCTCCCCCGCCGGCGACGGTGAGGGCGCCCCCGACCGCTCTCACGATGGCCCCCACCGTGGCGGCCTCGTTGCGGGCCGGCAGGCACACGACCACCCGGCGCCCACCCCGGGCGCGCACCAGCGCCTCCACGGGGTAGTGGGCGTGGGAGGTGGTGGGCAGCACGGCGCGATCATTCCCCATCCCGTCCGGCCCCATGGACCGGGGTCCCCGTCCGGCCCGGGGGACCGGACCGGCCCCGGGGGGCGTCATTGACGGCACCCTCCGCCGTCGTCCACCATAGAGGGATCATCCAGAGCGGCTGAGGGACGGGCCCTGTGACGCCGCGGCAACCAGCGATCCCACCACCGAGGTGGGCGCCAGGTGCCAATGCCCGACCGATGAGGAGGAATTCCCGTGGAATTCGTCACAGGTCTGCGATGCCGGGAGTGTGCGCGTCCCTTCCCGGCCGAGGCGTTGCACGTGTGCGACTACTGCTTCGGCCCCCTCGAGGTGGCCTACGACTACGAGGCCGTGCGGGCGGCGGTGTCCCGGGAGCTGATCGGGTCCGGTCCCCAGACCATCTGGCGCTACGCCCCCCTCCTGCCCGTGGCCGACCCCTCGCCCATCGACCTCGGGGCCGGCTTCACCCCCCTGGTGCGGGCCGACCGCCTGGCGGCCGAGCTCGGCCTGGGGGAGCTGTGGATCAAGAACGACACCGTCAACCCCACCGGGTCCTTCAAGGACCGGGTGGTGTCGGTGGCCCTCACCAAGGCCCGCCAGCTCGGGTTCAAGGTGGCGGCCTGCGCCAGCACCGGCAACCTGGCCAACGCCGTGGCGGCCCACGCGGCGCGGGCCGGCATGGTCTCGGTGGTGTTCATCCCCCACGACCTGGAGACGGCCAAGGTGGTCACCACCGCCGTCTACGGCGGGCACGTGGTGGCGGTGGAGGGCACCTACGACGACGTCAACCGGCTGTGCGCCGAGCTCACGAGCGACCACCCCAGCTGGGCCTTCGTCAACGTGAACGTGCGCACCTACTACGCCGAGGGGTCCAAGACCCTGGCCTTCGAGGTGGCCGAGCAGCTCGGGTGGCGGGCCCCGGACCACGTGGTGGTGCCGGTGGCCTCGGGCAGCCAGCTCACCAAGGTGGCCAAGGGCTTCGCCGAGCTCCACGCCGTGGGCCTGCTCGACGAGGAGCCCCACGTGCGGGTGTCGGGGGCCCAGGCGGCGGGGTGCGCCCCGGTGGCCACGGCCTTCGCCGAGGGGACCGACGCCATCCGCCCCGTGCGCCCCCACACCGTGGCCAAGTCCCTGGCCATCGGCAACCCCGCCGACGGGTGGTACGCCCTGCAGACGGTGCGCTCCAGTGGGGGGGCCCTGGCGGCGGTGACCGACGAGGAGATCCTGGACGGCATCCGGCTCCTGGCCCGGACCGAGGGGATCTTCGCCGAGACGGCCGGGGGGGTCACCATCGCCACCCTGGCCAAGCTGGCCGCCCAGGGGGTGGTGCGCCGGGACGAGCGGGTGGTGGCCTACGTCACCGGGCACGGCCTCAAGACGGTGGAGGCCCTGGTGCCGAGCACCGGCGCCACCGCCACCATCGCCCCCACCCTGGAGGCCTTCCACCAGGCCGTGGTGGTCGACGGCGACCTGGCCGGGGCCCTCCGGTGAGCGCCTCGGTCCGCATCCCCTCCCAGCTGCGCACCCTCACCGGGGGCGAGGCCCTGGTGGAGACCGAGGGATCCACCGTGGGCGAGGTCCTGAAGGCCCTCGACGCCGCCCACCCCGGCTTCGCCGACCGGCTCTTCGACGCCGACGGGGGGCTGCGGCGCTTCGTCAACGTCTTCCTGGCCGACGAGGACGTCCGCTTCCTCCAGGGGCTCGCCACCCCCGTGGCCGAGGGCCAGACCCTCTCCATCGTCCCGGCCGTGGCCGGGGGCTGAGCCCCGCCCCCTCCCCGGCCCGACCCCGGGGCCCGGTTGCGCCCCCGCCCCGGTCATGGTTTGCTGTTAGCACTCGGCACGCTAGAGTGCTAACCGTCGACCGGATGCGCCCGCCCGGTGCAGCGCCCCCCGGTGACGCCGGTCCCGGCAACCCACGGAGGAAACCACGCCATGCCCAAGCTGATCGCCTTCGACGAGGAGGCCCGCCGGGCCCTCGAGAACGGCATGAACAAGCTCGCCGACGCCGTGCGCGTCACCCTCGGCCCCAAGGGCCGCAACGTCGTGCTCGAGAAGAAGTGGGGGGCCCCCACCATCACCAACGACGGGGTCTCGATCGCCAAGGAGATCGACCTCGAGGACCCGTGGGAGAAGGTCGGCGCCGAGCTCGTCAAGGAGGTCGCCAAGAAGACCGACGACGTGGCCGGGGACGGCACCACCACCGCCACCGTGCTGGCCTGGGCCATGGTGCACGAGGGCCTGCGCAACGTGGCCGCCGGGGCCAACCCCATGTCGCTCAAGCGGGGCATCGAGGCCGCCGTGGAGAGCGCCATCGAGTCGCTCAAGAGCCAGGCCAAGGAGACCGAGTCCAAGAGCCAGATCGCCCAGGTGGCCGCCATCTCGGCCGCCGACGGCGAGATCGGGGAGATGATCGCCGAGGCCATCGACCGGGTGGGCAAGGACGGGGTCATCACCGTCGAGGAGTCCCAGACCTTCGGCATGGAGATGGACCTGGTCGAGGGCATGCGCTTCGACAAGGGCTACATCTCGCCCTACTTCGTGACCGACCCCGAGCGCATGGAGGGCGTCCTCGAGGACCCCTACCTGCTCTACGTGGGCAGCAAGATCTCCGCCGTGCGCGACCTCCTGCCCGTGCTGGAGAAGGTCATGCAGACCGGCAAGCCCCTGGTGATCATCGCCGAGGACGTCGAGGGCGAGGCCCTCGCCACCCTGGTGGTCAACAAGATCCGGGGCACCTTCAAGTCGGTGGCGGTCAAGGCGCCGGGCTTCGGTGAGCGCCGCAAGGCCATGCTCCAGGACATGGCCATCCTCACCGGCGGCCAGGTCGTCACCGAGGAGGTCGGCCTCAAGCTCGAGAACGTGGGTCTCGACCTCCTGGGCCGGGCCCGCAAGGTGGTGGTGACCAAGGACGAGTCGACCATCGTCGAGGGCGCCGGGGCCGAGTCCGACATCAAGGGCCGGATCAACCAGATCAAGGCCGAGATCGACAACACCGACTCCGACTACGACCGGGAGAAGCTCCAGGAGCGTCTGGCCAAGCTGTCGGGGGGCGTCGCCGTCATCAAGGTCGGCGCAGCCACTGAGGTCGAGCTCAAGGAGAAGAAGCACCGCATCGAGGACGCCGTGTCCACCACCAAGGCGGCCATCGAGGAGGGTGTGGTCCCCGGGGGCGGCGTGGCCCTGCTGCGCAGCCAGTCCCAGATCCTGAGCCGGGCCGAGAAGCTCGAGGGTGACGAGGCCACCGGGGCCCGCATGGTGTCGCGGGCGGTGGAGGAGCCCCTCAAGCAGATCGCCGTCAACGCCGGCCTGGAGGGCGGCGTGGTGGTGGAGAAGGTGCGGAACCTGAAGAAGCCGGCCGAGGGCCTCAACGCCGCCACCGGCGAGTACCAGGACCTCTTCGCCGCCGGCGTCATCGACGCCGTCAAGGTGACCCGCTCCGCCCTGCAGAACGCCGCCTCCATCGCGGCGCTCTTCCTCACCACCGAGGCGGTCATCGTGGACAAGCCCGAGAAGGAGTCGGTGCCCGCCATGCCGGGCGGGGGCATGGACGACTTCTAGGCCCGCCCGTGCCGGCTCCGGCCGGCCGTCCGTCACCGCCGAGGGGCGCCCCACCGGGCGCCCCTCGGTCGTTTCCTACACTGGACCCCGTGACGCCGCCGCCCTCCCCCGGGGACCCCTCCCCCCGCGCCTCCCTCGCCCCCTCGGTGGGGTTGGCGGTGCTGCACCTCTTCCTGCGGGTGGGGCCGGCCACCGAGGCCGAGGCCGTGGTGCGGGCGGTCAAGGACGCCGTGGCCGGGGGGGACCAGGTGGTGACCGTGGCGCTCCTCGGGCACAAGGCCGACCTCGGGGTCATGGCCCTCGGGCCCGACCTGTGGCGGCTGCGGGCCCTGCAGAGCGCCCTGCGCCGGGCCGGCCTGGAGGTGGCGGGGTCCTACGTCTCGCTCACCGAGGTGTCCGAGTACGCCCAGGGCCTGCCCGAGGAGATGGTGCAGGCCCGGCTCCACCCCGCCCTGCCCCCCGAGGGCAAGGCGGCCTTCTGCTTCTATCCCATGTCCAAGCGCCGGGGGGCCGAGCGCAACTGGTACGCCCTGGGCTTCGAGGAGCGCAAGGCCCTCATGGTGGGGCACGGCCAGGTGGGGCGCACCTTCCGGGGGTCGGTCCTCCAGCTCGTGACCGGCTCCACCGGGCTGGACGACTTCGAGTGGGGGGTGACCCTCTTCGGGGTGCACCCCGACGACCTCAAGCAGTGCGTCTACCAGATGCGCTTCGACGAGGCCTCGGCCCACTACGCCGAGTTCGGGCCGTTCTGGACGGGGATGGTCGGCGACATCGAGGAGGTGCTCGACGGTGTCCTGTGAGCCGACGCAGCCCCCGGTGGCCCTGGCCGACCCGGAGCCGGGTCCCGGGCTGGAGGGTCGCCTCGACGCCCTGCGCCGCGTCCTGGCCGACATCGGCCCGGTGGTGGTGGCCTTCAGCGGGGGGGTGGACTCCGCCCTGCTGGCCCGGGTGGCCACCGACGTCCTCGGCCCGGGCCGGGCCCTGTGCGTGACGGCGGTCTCGGCCTCCCTGGCGCCCGAGGAGCGCGACGACTGCGCCGCCCTGGCGGCGGAGTGGGGGCTGCGGTGGCGGGAGGTCACCACCCTCGAGCTCGAGGACGACGCCTACGTCCGCAACGGCACCGACCGCTGCTACCACTGCAAGGCCGGCCTCCTGGCCGCCCTGGGTCCCCTGGCGGCGGCCGAGGGGGCCGTGGTGGTGCTGGGGGTCAACCGTGACGACCTCGGGGACCACCGTCCCGGCCAGCGGGCCGCGGCCGAGGGCGGGGCCCGCTTCCCCCTGGTCGAGGCCGGGCTGTCCAAGCACGACGTGCGGCGGGCGTCGCGCCGCCTCGGCCTGCGCACGTGGGACAAGCCCGCCGCCGCCTGCCTGGCGTCGCGCCTGCCCTACGGGACGCCCGTCACCCTGGGGACGCTGGGGGTGGTGGCCCGGGCCGAGTCGGCCCTGCGGCGCCTCGGGTTCTCCCAGGTGCGGGTGCGCCACTACGGGGACCTGGCCCGGATCGAGCTGGACCAGGACGAGCTGGCCCCGGCCGTGGCCCGCCGGGGCGAGGTGGTGGGGGCCGTGCGGGGGGCGGGGTACCGCTACGTGACCCTGGACCTGGAGGGGTTCCGCTCCGGCAACCTGAACCACGGCGTGGCCCGCCCCGCCCCGCCGGCCACCGGAGGGGAGCCCCGGTGATCGAGGTACGGGTCAAGCTCACCTTCCCCGAGGAGATGGTGCGCCTCCCCTTCGTGGCCCGCCTGGTGCGCGACCACAACGTCGAGCCCAACATCCGGCGCGCCAACGTGGACGAGCGCGAGGGGTGGATCGTGTGCGAGCTGGGGGGCGAGCCGGCCGACATCGACGAGGCCGTGGCGTGGCTGCGCCGTGAGGGTGTGCGCGTCGACCTCCTGGGCGACGTGGTCGAGAGCTGAGCCCGGGCCCGCCCCGGGGGGCCGACGAGGGGGACGGCACCGATCCCGACGCCGCCCTGGCGGCGGCGGGGGCGGCGCTGGCCCGGGCCGTGGGCGCCGCCCTGCCGGGGTGGGTCCAGGCCCGGGTCGAGGCGCTCGTCCCCCCCGACCGGCCGGGGCGGGCCACCGTCGTGGCGGCGGCGGGGGAGGCGGCCCGCCGGGCCGGGACCGAGGCGGGGGAGGCCCTGGCCGCCCTCCTCGGGGCGGACGTGGACGACCAGACCCGCACCCCCCTGGAGGTGGTGCGGGACGCCCTGGCCGGGCCCACGGCCGTGCTGGCCGAGGCCGGGGTGCCCGCCCCCCGGCGCGACGACTTCGCCCGGACCCGGCTCCCCCACGACCGCTACGGCCTGGCCCCCGCCTCGCTGGCGGCCGTCGACCCCGAGGTGGGGGCCCTGGCCCTGCGCTGGGGGGCGGCCAAGGCCATGGCCCATCGCCGCCGGCACGGCCGCTGACCCAGTCCCGGAGCCCAGTCCCGGAGCCCAGTCCCGGAGCCCAGCCCCGCACGCCGCGCCCCCGGCCCTCGCTGTGCGGCGCCCGGCGTCCGCGCCGGGTGAGAAGTTCATGCAACGATCACCTGGAGGTCGCATCCCGTTTC
>DATJOV010000010.1:0-17251 GCA_035506735.1 Acidimicrobiales bacterium
AGACCGCACCCGCCGTCGAGCCCTACGAGGAGCTCCTGGCGGCGGCGCTCCTGGGCCACCGGTACCGGGAGCGGATCATCGTGGCCTCGTTCCTCGACATCGCCACGGACGCCTTCGCCCGCTCCGCCCCCGACATCGCCACCTCGGCCGGGACGCTCGCCGTGGCCGCCTTCTGGCGGGCGGTGCACCAGGACGAGCCCGTCCCCGACCTGGGCCACGCCGCCCTGCAGGTGCCGGCCCGCCAGGGCGACGTGGTGGTGGTGGAGGAGCGCTTCGTGGCCGCCGCCCACCGAGCCGGGATGGCGGTGCACGTGTGGACCGTCAACGACGAGGAGGAGATGGAGCGGCTCCTCGACCTGGAGGTGGACGGCATCATCTCGGACCTGCCGACCCCCCTGGTGGCGCGGGTGGCGGCCCGGGGCCTGGCCTACGTGGCCTGAGCGGGGCCGGGCTCAGCCCCGGCCGGCGTTGGGGCGCTTGCCGTGGTTGGCCTTCTTCTTGGAGCGGATCTTGCGCTTGACGGTCCGTTTCGACATGGCCGACCACGCTACCGGCTGGGGCCTGGTCCCCACCACCGGCGCCCCGGCGGCCGGGCCCGGCCCGGGTGGCCCGATCGAGGCCGGGGCCGGTGCGGGGGTCGGGTGGGGGCCGATTAGCGTCACGGCGATGGAACGGCTCGGGCTCGTCGGCCTCCCCAACGCCGGCAAGACCTCGCTCTTCAACGCCCTCACCGGGGCCAGGGCCCCGGTGGCCACCCATCCCTTCACCACCACCGAGACGTCGGTGGCGGTGGCGCCCCTGCCCGACGCCCGCCTCGACGCCCTGAGCGCCATGAGCGCCAGCCGCAAGACGGTACGGGCCGGTGTCGAGGTGGTGGACATCGCCGGGTTGGTGCCCGGGGCGTCCGCCGGTGAGGGCCTCGGCAACCGGTTCCTGGCCGGGATCCGCGAGGTCGACGCCCTGTGCATGGTCCTGCGGGCCTTCGCCGACGACGAGGTCCCGGGCGACACCGACCCGGTCGAGGCCCTGGCCGTCCTCGAGCTCGAGCTGGTCCTGGCCGACCTGGGCACGGTGGAGTCCCAGCTCGACAAGCGCCGCAAGGCGGCCCGGGCCGACAAGTCCCTGGCGGGCCAGGTGACGGCCATGGAGAAGGCCCAGCAGGCCCTGGCCGACGGCGTCCCCCTGTACCGGGCCGGCATGGACGCAGCGACGCGCCACGAGCTGCACGGCCTGTTTCTCCTCACCGACAAGCCCGTCCTGGCCGTGGTCAACCTGGGCGAGGACGACCTGGGGCGCGCCGACGAGCTGGCCGGGGCCGTGGTCGGCGCCCTCGAGGGGCACGGCGAGGCGCTCGGGGTCTGTGTCCAGCTCGAGGCCGAGGCCGCCCAGCTGGCTCCCGACGAACGGGCCGAGCTGCTCGAGGGCCTGGGCCTCGGGGAGGGGGCGCTGGCCCGGGTGGCGCGCGGCGCCTACCACCTGCTCGGCCGGCGGGTGTTCTTCACCACCGGCGACAAGGAGAGCCGGGCCTGGAGCTTCCGGGCCGGGGCCTCGGCGGCGGAATGCGCCGGGGTGATCCACTCCGACCTCCAGCGGGGCTTCATCCGGGCCGAGGTCATCCACTGGGACGAGCTGCTCGAGCTGGGGTCGTGGGCCAAGGCCAAGGCGGCCGGACGGCTGCGACTGGAGGGGCGGGACTACGAGGTCGCCGACGGCGACGTCCTCGAGATCCGCTTCAACGTGTGAGCGCGGCGCCCCCGGGGCCGCCGTGAGCACGACGGCGTGGTTGCTGCGCGACGGGGTCGTCCTCGCCAACGCCGAGGTGGCCGCCACCTCGGGCGAGCGCTTCCGGGGGCTGCTCGGGCGCAGCGGCCTCGACGGCGCCCTGGTCATCCCCCGGACCCGCTCGGTGCACAGCTTCGGGATGCGCTTCGCCATCGACGTGGCCTTCCTGGACCGCTCCCTGCAGGTGCTGGACACGGTGCGCCTGGCGCCGTGGCGCATGACCCTTCCCCGCCTGCGGGCCCGGTCGGTCCTCGAGGCCGAGGCCGGGGCGTTCGAGCGCTGGGGCCTGCGCGTCGGCGACGCCCTCGAGCTGCGCGATCCCCGATGAGCCCGGCGGAGGGGCCGACGGCCCCGCCGCCCGGTGTCCTGGTCCTGGTGGCGACGCCCATCGGCAACCTGGGCGACCTCTCCCCCCGGGCCGTGGCCACCCTGGCCGGCGCCGACGTGGTGTGCTGCGAGGACACCCGCCGCACCCGGGCCCTCCTGAGCCACGCCGGGGTGGGAGGGGCGCGGCTGCTGTCCCTGCACGCCCACAACGAGCAGGCCCGCTCGGCCGAGGTCCTGGGGCTGCTCGCCTCGGGCGCCACGGTGGCGGTGGTGAGCGACGCCGGCACCCCGGCCCTGTCCGACCCGGGCCAGCGCCTGGTGGCGGCGGCGGTGGCGGCGGGCGTCACGGTGCAGGCCGTCCCCGGCCCGAGCGCCGCCCTGGCGGCGCTGGTGGTGAGCGGGCTGCCCACCGACCGCTTCGCCTTCGAGGGATTCCTCCCCCGGCGCGGCGCCGAGCGCCGCCGCCGCCTCGAGGCCCTGGGCCGGGCTCCGGTCACCACCGTCCTCTTCGAGGCCCCGGGCCGGGTGGCGGCCACGCTGGCCGAGCTGGCCGCGGCGTGCGGGGAGGAGCGGGCCGTGGTGGTGGCCCGGGAGCTCACCAAGCTCCACGAGGAGGTGTGGCGGGGGAGTGCGGGCCAGGCGGCCACGGCCTTCGCCGCACGGGCCGTGCGGGGCGAGGTGGTCGTGGTGGTGGGGCCGGCCCCCCCCGGGAGGGAGGAGGTGGGGGAGGAGGCCCTCGCCGCCGCCGTGCGGGCCCGCCTGGCGGCGGGCGACTCCACCCGCGCCGCCGCCGACGCCGCCGCGGCCGAGCTGGGCGTGGCCCGCCGCCGGGCCTACGCCGCCGCCCTGGCCGTGCGCGACGCCCGGGCCTGACCCGGCCGGACCGGGGCCGGGGCCGCAGCCCCCGATCGGTACGCTACGGCGGTGGCCCGCTTCTACGTCACCACGCCCATCTACTACGTGAACGACGTCCCCCACATCGGGCACGCCTACACCACGGTCATGGCCGACGCCCTGGCCCGGTGGCACCGGCTGCGGGGCGACGAGGTGTTCTTCCTCACCGGCACGGACGAGCACGGCGACAAGATCGCCCGGGCGGCCGAGGACCGGGGTTTCACCCCCCAGGCCTGGGTGGACAGCACGGCCCTGCGCTTCGCCGAGGCCTGGGCCGACCTCGACATCGCCTACGACGACTTCATCCGCACCACCGAGCCCCGCCACCACCGCGCCGTGCAGCGCTTCCTCCAGACCATCTACGACAACGGCCACATCGAGCTCGGCTCCTACCGGGGCCTCTACTGCGTGGCGTGCGAGGACTACAAGAAGGAGGCCGAGCTCGAGGACGGCAACTGCCCCATCCACGGCACCCCGGTGGAGCTGCTCGAGGAGGAGAACTACTTCTTCAAGCTGAGCCGCTTCGAGGACGCCCTGCTGCGGTGGTACGAGGAGCATCCCGACGCCGTGCGCCCGGCCGGCAAGCGCAACGAGGCGCTCGGGATCATCCGGGGCGGCCTCGAGGACATCTCGATCACCCGGGTGTCGACCACCTGGGGGGTGGGCGTCCCCTGGGACGAGGACCACGTCTTCTACGTCTGGTACGACGCCCTCGTCAACTACATCACCGCCATCGGCTATGGCGAGGACCCGGCCCGCTTCGACCAGTGGTGGCCGGCCGTGCACCACCTCCTCGGGAAGGACATCATCCGGTTCCACTGCGTGTGGTGGCCGGCCATGTGCATGGCGGCGGGCATCGAGCCCCCCGCCAACCTCCTCGTGCTGGGGTGGCTGCTCGTCTCGGGCGTGAAGATGTCGAAGTCGCGCGCCAACCAGATCCACCCGGCCGAGCTGACCAAGGCCTTCGGCGTCGACGCCGTGCGCTACTACCTGCTGCGCGAGACCCCCGTGGGCCTCGACGGGGACGTGTCGTGGGAGGGCATCACGGCCCGCTACAACGCCGACCTGGCCAACAACCTGGGCAACCTCCTGGCCCGGGTGGCGGCCGTGGTCGGCTCCAAGTGCGGCGGCTTCGGGCCCGCCCCCGCCCCCGGGGGGCGGCTGCGTGAGGTGGCCGAGGCCGTGGTGGCCGAGGCCACCCGGGCCTGGGACGACGGCCAGCCCCACCTGGCCCTGGAGGCCACGTGGCGCCTCATCAGGGAGACCAACGCCGAGCTCGAGGCGACCGAGCCCTGGAAGGCCGAGCCCGGCCCCGCCGTGGACGCCGTGCTCGGGAGCGCCCTGGAGGTGCTGCGCATCGTGGCCCTCCTGGCCTCGCCCGCCATGCCCGGGACGTGCGCCGTGCTGTGGTCGCGCCTGGGCCTGGGCGGGGGGCCCGGGGACGGGGTGGTCACCGAGGAGACGCGCTGGGGCCGGTACCCGGGGGGCCTGGCCGTGGACAAGGGCGCCCCCCTCTTCCCCCGGCGCACCGAATGAGCGGCGCCGACGCCCCGGGCGCGGTGGCGTGGATCGACTCCCACTGCCATCTCCAGGACCGCTACCGGCCCGACGACACCGCCGTGCTCGGTGCCCTGGGTGACGCCGCCGCCGCCGGCGTGGTCGGGGTGGTGTGCGTGGGGACGGACGCCGCCACCTCGCGCCAGGCCGTCGAGCTGGTGGGGGAGGTGCGGGGCGCCACCGGCGCCGCCCTCCCCCCCGACTTCGGCGCCTGGGCCACCATGGGGCTCCACCCCCACGAGGCCCGTCACGGCGTGGCCGGGCTCGAGGCCGCCCTGGAGGAGGCCCTGGTCGCCCACCCCGGCACCGTGGTGGCGGTGGGGGAGTGCGGCCTCGACTACCACTACGACCACTCGCCCCGGCCCGAGCAGCGCGACGCCTTCGCCGCCCAGGTGGCCCTGGCCAAGCGCCACGACCTCACCCTGGTGGTCCACACCCGGGAGGCATGGGACGACACCCTGGCCGTCCTGCGCTCGGAGGGACCCCCCGAGCGCACCGTCCTGCACTGCTTCACCGGCGGCCCGGAGGAGGCCCGGCGCTGCCTGGACCTGGGGGCCTATCTCTCCTTCAGCGGGATCGTGACCTTCAAGGGTGCGCCCGAGGTGCGCGACGCCTGCGCCCTGTGCCCCCTCGACCGGCTGCTGGTCGAGACCGACGCCCCCTTCCTGGCCCCCGTGCCCCACCGGGGCCAGGAGAACCGCCCGGCGTGGGTGGCCACGGTGGGCGAGGCGGTGGCGGTGGTGAAGGGCGTGACGGCACCCGAACTGTCGCGGACCACGGTGGCCGCCACCGGGGCCGCCTTCGCCCTGGCCTGACCGGGGCGAGGAGGTCCGGAAGCCGTGACCCTGTCGCGCCGGCAGGTGGGCGAGCTCCTGGACGCCCACGGGCTCCGTCCCCGGCGCGCCCTGGGCCAGAACTTCGTGGTCGATCCCAACACGGTGCGGCGCATCGCCCGCCTGGCCGGGGTGGGCCCCGGAAGCCGGGTGGTGGAGATCGGGGCCGGCCTGGGATCGCTCACCCTTGCCCTGGCCGACACCGGGGCGACGGTGGTGGCGGTCGAGGTGGACCCCGCCCTGGTGGCCGTCCTGGGCGTCCAGCTGCAGGGGCGGGGGGCCAGCGTGGTCTGCGCCGACGCCCTCACCCTGGCGTGGGAGCCGTTCCTGGCCGAGGTGGACCCCCCCGGGGCGGCGCCCCCGGCGCCGTGGGAGGTGGTGGCCAACCTCCCCTACAACGTGGCCGTCCCCATCGTGGTCCGCCTCCTGGAGGAGGCCCCGTCGGTGGCCACCCTGCTGGTGATGGTCCAGCGCGAGGTGGGGGAGCGCCTGGTGGCCGGCCCCGGCTCCAAGCAGTACGGGGCGGTGTCGGTCAAGGTCGCCTACCACGCCACGGCGGCGGTGGTGGGGGCCGTCCCGGCGTCGGTCTTCGTCCCCCGTCCCAAGGTGGACTCGGTGCTGGTGCGGATGACGCGGCGCCCCGCCGTGGCCGTCGACCCCGGCCGGGTCGCCCCCGAGCGGCTCTTCGCCGTGGTGCGGGCCGGGTTCGCCCAGCGCCGCAAGATGCTGCGCCGGGCCCTGGAGGGGGTGGTGCCGGCCGAGGCCTTCGCCGCCGCCGGGATCGACCCCGCCCGGCGGGCCGAGACCCTGTCGGTGGAGGACTGGGGGAGACTGGCGGCGTGGGCCCCCGCCGCCGGAGCCGCCGGCGCCCCCGGCCCGGTGCCGTGAGCGGGGCGGGGCGATGAGGGGCGCGGCCGGGGCGGTCACCGTCCTGGCCCCGGCCAAGCTGACGCTCTCGCTCCGGGTCACGGGGGTCCGTCCCGACGGCTACCACCTCCTCGACGCCGAGATGGTCACCCTCGACCTGGCCGACCGCCTCACCTTCGCCCCGGGGCGGGGCGTGCGGGTGGTGGACGAGGTGGTGGGGGGGCTCGGCACGGCGGCGGTGCCCGGGGGAGCGGACAACCTGGTGGCACGGGCGCTGGCCGCGGTGGGGCGGCGCGCCGCGGTGGAGGTGGTGAAGCGGATCCCGGTCGGGGCGGGGCTCGGGGGCGGGTCGGCCGACGCCGCCGCCGTGCTGCGCTGGGCCGGGGTGGACGACTGCGCCGTGGCGGTGTCGCTCGGGGCCGACGTCCCCTTCTGCCTGGCCGGGGGACGGGCCCGGGTCACCGGGGTGGGGGAGGGCCTGTCCCCGCTGCCCTTCCAGGAGCGGTCCTTCGTGCTCCTCATCCCCCCCCTCGTGGTGCCGACGCCCGACGTCTACCGGGCCTGGGACGCCCGCCGGGCCGGGGACGGGGCGGGGCCGGGCACCCCGGACCCCCACGGCAACGACCTCGAGGCCGCCGCCCTCGACGTGGCCCCGGCCCTGGCCCGGTGGCGGGACCTCCTGGGGGAGCGCACCGGTCGCCGGCCCCGCCTGGCGGGGAGCGGTGCCACCTGGTTCGTCGAAGGGGAGCCGGGCGAGCTCGGCCTGGCGGGGTGCGAGGCCCTGGTCCTGGACGGCCTCCGGGCCCCGCTGGTGGCGGCCCGCACCGTCCCGGCCCCGGCGTGAGTGGGCGGGCCGACCGGTCCGGCGTCCGAGGGCCGCCCCGTCCCGGGAGCGCTACTTGCCGGCTGCCCTCCGCTGCCAGCGGGTGGCCTTGAGCATCTTCTTGTGCTTCTTCTTGCGCATCCGCTTGCGGCGCTTCTTGATCAGGGATCCCATGGGTGGGGGCAGGATAGCGGTCGGGCCCGGGCCCCTGCCAAGTAGCCTCGGTCCGCAGGCTCCCGTCCCGGAGGTCGTCCATGTCGCCCCGCCTCCTCGCCCTCGATCACGTGCAGCTGGCCATGCCCCCCGGGGGCGAGGACCGGGCCCGTGCCTTCTACGGGGGGCTCCTCGGGCTCGAGGAGCGGGCCAAGCCGCCCGTGCTGGCGGCTCGGGGCGGGTGCTGGTTCTCCAACGGTGCCGTCACCGTGCACCTCGGGGTCGAGCAGGACTTCCGGGCCGCCCGCAAGGCCCATCCGGCGCTGGTGGTGGAGGACCTGGCCGTCCTGCAGGAGGCCCTGCGCCTGGCCGGGTGCGAGGTGCGTCCCGACCACGACCTCCCCGGCGTGGAGCGCTGTTACGTGGACGACCCGTTCGGCAACCGCCTCGAGCTCATGGGAACCTGAGGGGAAGCGATCCACCCCGGGGGGCTGGCCTCCCCGTCCATGGCGGGTAGTTCAATCGGCAGAACGCCGGCCTTTGGAGCCGGATGTTGGAGGTTCGAGCCCTCCCCCGCCAGCCCGAGCTCTGAGTTGCGAGAAGTGGCTCAGAGGGTGAGCCGCCCAGGTGGTCGCGCGGTCCCCGCGCGGTCCCCGCGGAAGCGGGAGGTAACGGGGGACGAATGTCGACGACCTTCGAACGTTGGCGGCAGGCCGACCAAGCTTGGGCGGCCCAAAATCGGGACCTCGTCGAGATCGCATTCCAATGGTTTCTCCGCGAGGGCGAGTGGCCGAGGGTGGACGCCCTCCAGCGACATCTGTTTCAGGGGAGCGTTCAGACCATCGACGTCCAGGTGGTCGCTGACGCCAAGCCCCACATTCCGGGCCAGGTGGCGATGATGCACCAGGAGAAGGTGACCCTGGGGGCGCGTCACGTGCTCGGGATGCCAGCCGCCCGCCCGCTGCTCGAGTTACTCGTCGCCGCCACGCTCCAGGCCGTGGAGGCCTACCGGAGCCCGATGGACCCGCCATCTGTGCGGTACGACGATCCGAAGTTCTTCGGCTTCGACTCAGACACCGTCGTCCGGTTGCCCAGGTTCATCGAGGTCGACCATCCGGACGCTTTCGCAGGGGGATCGTATGGCGACCGCTGGGACCTGCTTGTTGACGCCGCCCTCGTCCGGGAGTTCGTGGGGATCGGGTCCCCGGAGGATTACGTCGGTCGTCAACTTCAAGTTATCGAACGCTGGGCGGCCGCCCAGGATGCCGTAGTCGAACCACCCCAGGGATCTCTGACGGCGTTCGTCGTCATGCCCTTCGGTGAGACCTGGTCCGACCAGGTGTTCGCGTTCATCCGGAGCGCTGTCGATCGGCTCGAGGGGGGGCTGACCGCTGTGCGTGCCGATCAGATCACCCAGCTGGGTCGCATCACCGACCAGATCATGGGCGCCCTGGGGACGGCGGACATCGTGGTCGCCGACATCACCGGGCGGAATCCAAATGTGTTCTGGGAGCTCGGGTACGCCTTTGCCCTGGGAAAGCCCTGTGCCCTTCTGATGCGTCGCGGCGATGAGGCACCCTTCGACATCTACGATCACCGTCGGATCGACTACGAATCGCCGCCTACGGTTGAGGATGCCGAGCGGCTGGCCGACATCCTTCGGACGGCGCTCGGGCTGAGTTGATTTAGAGTCCTATCGGGATGACGTCGGCTCGATTGTCGCCCTTCTCGGTTGTCCGCATGAGGGCCCCCAGGCGGTCAGCGATTGCCCTGTCCCGCTCCTGGGTGGCGTGCTGGTAGCGCATGGCCATGTTCTGCGTGGTGTGGCCCAGGCGGGCCATGAGTTCGACGGCGTGACGGTCACCGTCGACCATCTGATACTGAGCGCTCAGGGACTCCGGAGAGCCGGGGTCTCGGCGAGACCGTGGCTGGCGGCTACAACGAGGCGCGGCACGGACTCGACCTTCTCGGAGATCGCACCACGGGCATCCGGGGACAGGTGTTTTCGGCGGTGGGACCGCCCCTAGGTCAGATGCCCGCCAGGTACTTCGATTTCGAGACAGCGACCGAGCCGTCGAAGTAGTTGGCGTGGGTGAGGCGGACTGTTTCGAGGGAGTCGGAACCAACGAGCACGATTTCGATCGAGTCCCGGCCGCCGTACTCCCGCTCCTTGGCCGCGTAGGCAGCGACGGCCGTCTCGCCGTCCTCGCCGAAGTGCTGCTCCTCGATCAGGTGCCCAGCCTCGTGGTCGAAGACCAGGAGGAAGTGCTGGATTTTGTCACTCATTGTGGTGGACCCTCCGTCAGATAGGGTAGCGCCGCCTGCCGGCGGGCGTGAAGCTCGTCGAGGATGTCCTGGCCAACGGTCTGTCCGAGTTCCTCGAGGGCCATGGCCTCGGAGATGATTTCTAGGAGGGCCAGGAGCTCGGCAGGGCCCCTGCCGCTCTTCAGATCCTCCCGCCGTCGGCCGGAGAGTCGCTCGACCGAGATCGCCCACTCATGCATTGTGGGGGTCCGGAGCTGGACCTCCACGGCCCGGGTATCGTACTGGACGACGACGTGGACCCCCCGGTAGCCCGAGGGCTTGGGGTCGGCAATGTAGTCGCTCACCCGAAGTGGGGGTCGACGGTGCCGCAGGCGGCGCTCGACTCGCCTCAGCAGGTTGATGTCAGCGAGAACCGCTCGGCACCCTCCGACGTCCTGCATGTTCGCGAGCTGCATGGTCGGCTCCCTGCGGAGCTTGTCCAGGATCGTCGGGATCCGCTTGAGTCGTTGCGTGACCTCGAGATCTCCCCCCTCGCTCGTCACCATGGAACGGAGGCCCATGGTGGCCTTGGCGAGGGGAACCCGGTGGGCTGCCCGGTAGACCACGAGAACCTCGTAGGCGGCCTCGATGGCTGCCTGGTCGGTGAGCTCACCCCGCAGCCATTTCCGGAGTGCCCTGCCGGCCTTGTTGACCTGCGAGGTGGTCGGGCATGGAGGGGGCGGATCGGGCACCGAGGCTCACCCTAGCGACCGACCCGGACGAGCCCGCCCAGCTCTCCTCGTCGCGCGATCCCCGCGGGATCCCGGAATGGGGAATCGTGTCCCGACGTGTCGCGTGTCACCGGATGCCCCCCCTGACCTGGGCCAACGTGGGGAGGCCCTGGTTCGGGCCAGGGCCGGGCAATCGTTGGAGGCGAGCCCTCCCCCGCCAGCCCGAACCGAGATGCGCCGGCCGGTGCGGCCGTCCCGGGCCCGCCCACCCCGTGAACGCCGTCCTGGGCCGGGCCGTACATCGGGGGCGGAGGGCCCGCCCCGTCCCTCCCGGACCGGTCCCCGTCGGGGTGGCGGTGACGTCGTGGGGCGGCGGCGGTGAGAGAGGATGAGGGCTCTGCACGGCATCGACGACCAGCCGCCCGCGCCGGGCGCCCCCCACCAGGCAGGGCCTCCCCGGCGGCCGTGGGAGCGCTACGGCCCCCCGCCCGGGGCCACGGCCATGGCGGGGTGGGCCCTGCTGGTCCTGCGGGGCTTCCTGGGCTTCACGTTCACCTTCGCCGGCCTGCAGAAGCTGGCCAACCCCGGGTTCTTCACGGCCTCGGACCCCGGGTCCATCCAGGCCCAGCTGGCGGCGGCGGCGCGCACCAGCCCCCTGCACGCCCTGGTGGCCCACCTCGTCCACGGGGCCGTGGCCCTGGGCGTGGTCATCGCCCTGGGCGAGCTGGCCGTGGGCATCGCCACCCTGGTGGGGTTGTGGAACCGGGTGGCGGCGGGCGGGGGGATGGTCATCTCGCTCATGCTGTTCCTGACCGTCAGCTTCCACACCAGCCCCTACTACACGGGCTCGGACATCGTCTTCGTCTTCGCCTGGACCCCGCTCGTGGTGGCGGGCGGCGGGGGGGTCCTCTCCGTCGACGCCGTGCTGCGCAACGTGGCCCAGCGCCGGGCCGGCCTGCAGCCGGCCACGGTGGTGCCGGTGCCCTTCGAGGTGGTGACCCGGGTGTGCGGCGCCTACGACGAGGGCCGCTGCCGGGCCCGCCACGGGGCCCGGTGCGAGCCCGTCCCCTGCCCCTGGTTGGCCCGGGTGCCGGTGGCGGCGGGGCCGGGCGGACCGGGGGACATCGACCGCCGCACCTTCGCCCTCCAGGGGGCGGCGGCGGCCACGGTGGCGGCGGTGGCCCTCACCGGCGCCGGCTTCGCCGCCGGCATCGGCCGCGCCCTGGCCGGTGACAGCGGGACCTCGACCACCCCCACGCTCACGCCCCCGGGAACCGGGCCGGGGGGGATGGGATCGTCGACCACGACCTCCGCCCCCGCCCCGGGGTCGGGGACCGGGCCCACCTCGGTCCCCCCCTCGACGGTGGCCAGCGAACCGCCCGGACGGGCCATCGGGGCGGGGCGCGACGTGCCCGTGGGGGGCTCGGCCCAGTTCACCGACCCCACCACCGGCGACCCCTCCCTGGTGGTCCAGCCCCGGGCCGGGAGCTTCGTGGCCTTCGACGCGGTGTGTCCCCACGCCGGCTGCATCGTGGCCTATTCCTCCACCGCCGAGCGCTTCATCTGCCCCTGCCACGGGTCGGAGTTCAACGGCCGCACCGGTGCCGTCATCCAGGGTCCGGCCCAGCGGGGCCTGGGCCACATCCCGGTGCAGGAGGGTCCCGACGGGCAGCTCTACGTGACCTGACGCTCCCCGCCCGTCCCCAGGTTCACACTCGCTGTGTTTGTCTGACCACCTATCGTGGTACCAGTGAGGCGTGGAGTTCGCCCTCACACCCGCCTCGGCCGCGGCGTCGACGCCCCTGCGGCGGCCCGCCGTGGCGGCCGGGCGCCGGGCGGCCTGGGTGTCGGCCCTGGTGATCGGGGGGTTCATGGCCGTGGCCGCCCTGCTCCTCCTCGGGGCCCGCCCGGCCGCGGCGGCGCCGGGCGACCCGGTCACGGACCTCGTCGCCGCCACGGCGGGCCCAGTCCAGGGCGTGGCCCCGGCCCCCGCCGATCCTGTCTCCTCGGGTCCTGCCCCGATCGTGCCCACCGCGTCGACGACGCCGTCGAGGGCCCCGGCGCCGAGCTCGCTCCCCGCCCCCGCCGCCGCCACGGTGCGGGGGGTGGGGGCCACCGTCTCCTCGCTCACGGCGGGCGCCCCGCCCTCGGAGCTGGGGGGCGCCCTGCGCGGCGTGACCCCGTCGCTCGCCTCCTCCCCCGGTGGGCCGGGTGCGGGACGGGCCCCCGTTCCGGCCGGTGGCGCCGGGGCCGTGCCCGCCCCAGCCGCCTCGGGCACGACCGGCCCCGTCACGGGTGCCCCCGCCGGCGCCGGGACGGGCCCGGGCACCCCGGGCCGACCGGCCCCGGCCGCCACCGCCCCGGGCGCCCCGGCACCCGGGACCTCGGGCACGCCCGTGCCCGGCTCACCTCCACCCTTCTCCCCGTCCTCCCCCCCGCTCGTCCCCGCTCCGGGGACGGGCGCGGGCGAGGGCTTCGCTCCCGCCCACGGGGGCGGTTCGCCCGCGCTGGTCCTCACCCCGGGGTCGCTGCTGCCGACCGTGCCGGTGGGGGGTCCGGTGGGTGACACCGACCGCGTCCCGTCGGTGGTGCTGGACCTGCGGTTCGTCCCGCCCGGCTAGGCGTCGCGCCCCGGGCCCGGCCTGCCGGGGTCCGGAAGACGGCACGTCATCCGAACGCTACGAACCGAAAGGACCATCCATCATGCACAGCTTCATGACACGCGCCCTCACGACCCTGGCGGTCGCCGGCGGCGCCTTCATCCTCGGCCTGGCGGCCACGGGATCGGCCGCACCGGCCGCCACCCAGGGCCTGTGCCAGGGCCTGCCCTCGGTCACGCCGGGGGCCGTCGGCCCCGTCGCACCGTCGGGGGCCCAGGCGGCCGGCTCGGCCACCACGGGCGAGTCCGGCGCGACGCCGGGCGCCTCCGGGTCGGCCACCGGCACCGGCACCACCGGCACCGGCACGGCGACCACCGCGACCGCGACCACGACGACGGGGACCTTGCCCGGGTCCACGTCGGGGACGGCCGGCACCACCTCGGGCACCGGACCGGCCAGCACCGGCACGCTGGTGAACGTGACCGCCCCCGTGGGCACGGGCGTCACCAGCCCGGCGTCGTCGGGCACCGGCACCCCGGGCCTCCAGGGGCTGGCCGACCTGCCCGGTGTGACGAGCCTGCTCGGCACCCTCGGCGCCACCGGGACCACGACCTCGGGTCAGGAGAGCTCCCCGCTGGTGGAGCTCGACACCCCGGTCGACGGGCCCGGCGCCTCGCCCACCCCCGCCTCGTCGACGACGGGGTCGGTGGTGAACGCCCACGCGCCGGTCGAGACCGGCTCGGTCCCGGCCTCGAGCGCCGGCGCCACGGGGACGGCTACCGGCAGCGCCGGTACCGGGTCGTCGAACGCCCCGCTCGTGGACGTCGACACCCCGGTCGACGGTTCGGGCGGCTCGTCGAGTGCCGGGACCCTGGTCAACGCCGAGGCGCCGGTGCAGACGGGGACGGTCCCCGCCACCTCCGGGACCACCGGAGGGGTGGGGAACGCCGGCTCGCCGCTCGTCAACGTGGCCGCCCCGGTGGCTCCGGGCGGCACCGGGACCACGCCACTCGGCTTCTGAGTGCGCCGGTGCGGGACCGGTGGCCCGGCACAGCGGGGCCGGTCCCGCACCACGGTGCCCGTCTCCCGGGCCCTCGGGGCCCGGGGGCGGCACCGGCCCGCCACCGGGCGTGCCCGGTCGGGCCGTGTCGCCGGGGGCGTGGTCCGGGGCGCGCCGGGGCGACGGGGAGAGGCCGGGCCGGCCCGGCCCGGGATCAGTTCACGTAGGAGCGCAGGCCGTCGGGGACGAAGTCGGGGGCCATCATGAGACGCAGGCGCATGACCTCGTCGCAGTGGCGGCAGCGGGTGCCGCGCGGCGTCACCCGGCAGGCCATGACCCCGGCGAGGTGGGGCATGTCGTAGCCGGCGCACTGCCGCCCGTCGAGCTCCTCGGAGCAGTAGGCGATCTCACCGTCCCGATGCAACACGAGGCAGCCGTCACAGATCTGCATCATGCTCACCTCGTTCCCTCCGCCTGACCCCGCTCCCGGAACATCCGTGTTCCGAGCACACTGTGCGGGGCCAGTGTCCGACAAGGGATCGGCCGGTGCGCGCGCCGGATCGAACAAACGATGCACAACGGGGGGATACCCCCCCGTCCCGGGGCCTGTTCACGGCCGGGTCGCCGGCCGCCGTGACCGGGCTCCCGCCCCCCGTGCTGCCCCCGGGGTCACGCTGCGTGGTCCGGGGTGCGCCGACGCCGCGGTGGGGCCGGCCCGGGCGGGCCCGGGCTCGGTGCGGGGCGGCGGGCGACGAAGCCGCCCCGTCGGGGGTGGTCCTCCCGGCCCGGGGAGGTCCGGCCCGTGTCGGCGCCGGACCGCAGGAGAGTCATCGGCACCGGCACCGGGGGGCTCGAGGACGGCGCCCTAGCGGAAGTCACGCGACGGCTGCAGGGCGAGGGAGCCGAGGTCGAGAGCGGTGATCTTCTCCGCCACCACGCTCGCCACCCCGTCCACCCGCTCCAGGCGTCCCCGCACCAGCAGGGCCGGCGCCCCCCGGGCCTCGTGCCGCCACCGTTCCCAGGCGCCGCGGGAGCAGATGACGTTCACCATGCCGGTGTCGTCCTCGAGGTTGAGGAACACCGTCCCCTTGGCGCTCTCGGGCCGCTGGCGGTGGGTGACCACGCCCCCCACGAGGACCTTGCCGTCGGTCTCGGCCCCCGCCAGACGCCCCGCCGGGATCACCCCCAGGGCGTCGAGGCGGGGGCGGGCCAGCTCCACCGCCGTCGTCTCCACCGAGAGGCCGGTGGCCCACATGTCCGCCTCCACCTCCTCCAGGGGGGTGAGGCGGGGCAGCGGTGGCGCCTCCGTCCCCGCCACCAGCCCCGGGAGCCGCGCCGCGGTGGCGTGGGCGAGCACCCCGGCCGCCCACAGCGAGCCCCGGCGATCGCGGATCTCGGGCCCGCCGTCGCGGGCCGGGAGACCGGCGAGGGCGCCGGCGGTGGCCAGCGCCTCGAGGTGGGGCCGGCCCGGTCCGGCCCGGCGCACCAGGTCCTCCACCGAGGAGAAGGGGCGTGACGTGGCGATGCGGGCGGCGAGGGGTTCCCCGATGCCCCGCACCGAGGCCAGTCCCAGGCGGACCTGGGGCTGGCCGGCGGGGGCGAGCCCCCACTCCAGGGTGGCCTCGGCCTCCGACACGTCGACGTGGGGCCGGTGCACGGTCACCCCGTGGCGCCGGGCGTCGGCCACGAGGGACTGGGGCGACCAGAACCCCATGGGCTGGGCGTTGAGGAGCCCGGCGCACAGGGCGGCCGGATAGTGCAGCTTCAGCCACGCGCTCGAGTACACGAGGTAGGCGAACGACACGGCGTGGCTCTCGGGGAAGCCGAAGTTGGCGAAGGCGGCCAGCTTGTCCACGATCTCGTCCGCCACCGCCCCGGTGATGCCCCGCTCGGCCATCCCGGCGAAGAGCCGTTGCGACAGACGGGCCATGCGGGCCCCCGAGCGCTTGGCGCTCATGGCCTGGCGCAGCTCGTCGGCCTCGGCCGGGCTGAAGCCGGCGGCGTCGATGGCGATCTGCATGAGCTGCTCCTGGAACAGGGGGACGCCCAGGGTCTTGGCCAGCGCCCGCTGCAGCAGCGGGTGGGGAGGGTCGGGAGGCTCGAGACCCTGGCGCCGGCGGATGTAGGGGTGGACCGATCCCCCCTGGATGGGGCCGGGGCGGATGATGGCCACCTCGACGACGAGGTCGGCGAAGCACCGCGGCCGGATGCGGGGGAGCGTGGCCATCTGGGCCCGGCTCTCCACCTGGAAGACCCCCACGGTGTCGGCCCGGCACAACATGTCGTAGACGGCGTCCTCCTGCTCCAGCAGGGCCAGGTCGATCTCGACGCCGTGGGCGGCGTGCACCAGGTCCACGGTGCGGTGCACGGCGTCGAGCATCCCCAGGCCGAGCAGGTCGAACTTGACGAGCCCGGCGGCGGCGCAGTCGTCCTTGTCCCACTGCAGGGCGCTGCGGCCCGGATGCCGGGCCCATTCGACCGGGCACACCTCGATCACGGGGCGGTCGCACAGCACCATGCCCCCCGAGTGGAGGCCGAGATGGCGGGGGAAGTCGAGCACGGCGCCGGCCAGCTCGCCCACGAGGGGGGGCAGGGTCCCGCTGCGGTCGAGGGGTTCGCCCCGGTCGACGGCCTTGGCCCAGGCGTCGACCTCCTCCACGCTGTGGCCCAGGGCCTTGCCCACGTCACGGATGGCCGAGCGGGCCCGGTAGGTGATGACGTTGGCCACCTGCGCCGCGCAGTGGCGCCCGTAGCGCTCGTAGACGTAGGCGATGACCTCTTCGCGCCGGTTGGACTCGATGTCGACGTCGATGTCCGGAGGGCCGTCGCGCTCGGGGGAGAGGAACCGCTCGAAGAGCAGCCCCAGGGCCACGGCGTCGGCCTGGGTGATGCCCAGGGCGTAGCACACGGCGGAGTTGGCGGCCGATCCCCGGCCCTGGCAGTAGATGTCGTTGCGGCGGCAGAAGGCCACGATGTCGTGGACGATGAGGAAGTACCCGGCGTAGCCGAGGGTGCCGATCACCCCGAGCTCGTGGTCGAGCTGGGCCCAGGCCCCCGGCACCCGCTCGCTCGAGCGCGGTCCGTAGCGGGTGGTGGCACCCCGGCCCACGAGCTCGACCAACCAGCTGTGCTCGGTGTGCCCGGCGGGGACGCCGCAGTCGGGGAGCCCGGGGGCCACCAGGCGCAGGTCGAAGGCGCAGTCCCGGCCGATCTCGGCGGCGCGCTCCACCGCCCCCGGCCACCGGGCGAAGCGCCGCTCCTGCTCGGCCCCCGAGCGCAGGTGGGCGGTGGGGGCGGGGGGGAGCCACCCGTCCAGCTCGGCCAGGGGGCGGCGGGCCCGCACCGCCGCCCGGGTGGTGGCCCGCCCGGGGCGGGGCGGGGTGGGGGTGTGGGCGTTGTTGGTGGCCACCGGGTCCACCCCCCGGGCCACCGCCACGGCG
>DATJOV010000011.1:0-16032 GCA_035506735.1 Acidimicrobiales bacterium
GCACCCGCAGCTGACCCACCCCGAAGCCTCGCTGGGCGCTACCGATCGAGCCGCTCGCGCCTGTCCGCTCAAGCCGCATCGACCCAACAGATGGGGGACGACCGAAATATCTGAAATTGGTTTGTCGAATCTGCGAAGTGGGGGCGGAGGGACTCGAACCCTCACTGGGGACGTTTTAAGCGCCCTGCCTCTGCCGTTGGGCTACGCCCCCGGGTGTGGCCACCGAGGGCCGCTGCGGTCCGTCCGCAGGCGCCACTCGGTCTGGTGTCAGCGGGCCCCGCCGCGCTGGCTGCGCTCGGACCAGGCCGTGCCGTAGCGCACACCGGTGGCGTAGAGCAGCAGCGTGAAGCAGAACGACGAGAAGCCCATGATCATGAACAGCGTCCCGGTCACGGCCAGGTGGTCGAGGAAGGCCCCGGCGGGGGGGAGCGAGAAGTTGTTGGCCAGCCAGTGCACCACCAACGATCCCGCCAGTCCCAGCCCCAGCAGGAACAGGGCGATGCTGCCCAGCACGGCCGGGGTGTAGCGGAACCGCCCGGTCCAGCGCACCCGGGCCTCGCCGCTGTAGTCGCACAGGATCTGGGCCAGGACGCCGAAGAAGAAGCTCTGCAGCCCGAGCACGGCCAGGGTCGCCCCGGCCAGCATCCAGTACAGGCTGAAGGTGACGGGGCCGAGGGTGAAGGTGCCGAAGCTGAGCGGGACCGTGAGCAGGAGCCCGACGGCCAGGAACACGAGGCCGGGCTTGAGGGCGAAGAACTCGGCCCGGTAGATGAACATGGCCCGCAGGTTGATCCACGCCGCCTGGAAGGGGGAGAACCAGCCGGCCCGCTTGTGGTGCGAGACCCTGCCCTCGCGGTCGCGGTAGAAGGTGACGGGGACCTCGGTGGTGCGCAGGTTCATGCGCACCGACTTGAGCACCATCTCCGAGGCGTACTCCCACGACTGCGACACGAGGCCCATGCGCTCCAGGGCGTCGCGGGTGATGCCCCGCATGCCGCAGTGGATGTCGGTGAAGCGGCTGCCGTACAGGCGGTTGAGGATCCAGGTGGTCACCGGCGTGCCCAGGTAACGGTGGAGGGCGGGCATCGACCCCGGTTCGATCGAGCCGCGCCAGCGCGAGCCCATGGCGAAGTCGTAGCCCTGGCGCAGCTGCTCCACGAAGCCGCCCAGGAGGCGGAAGTCGTAGGTGCAGTCGGCGTCCCCCATCACGACGTAGCGGCCCCGCACGAAGGGCAGGGCGTCGATGTAGGCCCGGCCCAGGCCGCGCTTGGGGGTGCGCAGGACCCGGGCCCCGCCCGCCAGGGCCAGCTCGGCGGTGCCGTCGGTGGAGCTGTCCACGATGAGGATCTCGCCCCGGGCCCCGGCGTCGGCCAGCCCCTGGCGGCACCACGCCACGAAGTCGCTGATGGTGAGCTCCTCGTCCACGGCGGGCACGACGATGGAGACCTCGGGGTCCTCGACGTCGTCGAGGGGGCGCAGGAGGACCACGTCGGGGTCGTCGCCCGACACCACCGGGGCCAGGCTCCCGGGGGGGTCCGCCGGCCGGGCCGGGGCCGGCGCCCGGGGCGGGGCCGAGGGGCCCGGCGGGGGCGGCGTCCGCACGTCCACCGGGGCGGGCGGGGCTGGGTCCCGGGTCGGGCTCACCGCCTTATTCTGTCTCGCCCGGCGCCGGGCGGCGTCCATCCGGGCCCGGTGACGGCCCCCGGGACGCCCTCAGACGTGGTGGTGGCCGGCCCCGACCACCACGCCGGCCTCGCCCCACGCCCGGCGCTCGGGGCCGCGGGGGTCGTCGTGCACCCCGCCCCCGGGACCGAGCACCATGGTGGGCCGCCGCACGGGGTCGTAGGTGGGCCAGGCGCCGACCTCGTCGCAGGACGGGTCGCCCGTGGTGGCGAAGGCGATCCAGGCCCGCTGCATCTGCTCGGTGAGCTCGGCGGCGCCGGGGCCGCCCCCGGTGAAGACCTCGACGGCGGGATCGGCCACCGTCCCGAACACGAAGGGGATGTCGAGGCCGTGGCACGACCCGAACATCCCCCCCAGGAAGGGCGAGGCCCAGGTGAAGAGGTAGGCGTAGGTGCTGGCCTGGTACTGGGCGTGCCAGGTGGCCAGGGTGTGGAGGGGGACCCGGAAGACGTAGTCGGTGGTGAGGGCGCTCCACAGGGCCCCGCCCCCCACCGGCTCCCCCCGCTCGGCCCGGGCCCGGCGGTACACCTCGACCACCTGGGCGGCGGCGGCCTCGCCCACCATGGGGGCCAGGCGGGCCACCACGGCCGCCTCGTCGAGGGTGGGATCGGCGAGCTGGGCCACGGTGAAGAGGGTGGCCTCGTCGCGGGTGGTCCCCACCAGCAGGGGCACGGCCACGGCCGAGCCCTCGGCCACGGCCCCGCCCGGCGGTGCCTCGAGGAGGGCGCCGTCCACCACCGGCAGGAGGGGCAGGGGCAGGTCGCCGTGGGCGGGGGCCTCGGCCGCCAGCTGCTGGGTGGCGGCCACCAGGGCCGACGCCGGCACGGCCCGGAGGTCGGCCGGCCGCCCCGGGTCCACCCCGGCGTGGACGGCCAGGCGCTCGGCCCGGCGCACGGCCCAGGCCGCCCCGGCCGTGGCGGGCGGGCCGCTCTGGAGGACGGCCCGGTGGAAGAGGCCCGAGGACTCGCTCGAGGCCAGGAGGTCGCCGATGCTCATGGCGCCGGCCGACTCCCCCATCACCGTCACGTTGCCGGGGTCGCCGCCGAAGGCGCCGATGTTGTCCCGGACCCAGCGCAGGGCGGCGATCTGGTCGCGCAGGCCCCAGTTGCCCCAGCCGTGCCCGTTGGTGGCCAGGTCGGGATGGGCCAGGAGCCCCAGGGCACCGAGGCGGTAGTTGATGGTCACCACCACCACCCCCTTGGCGGCCAGGTGGCGCCCGTCGTAGAGGGCGCTGGCCCCGGTCCCGGTGGTGAAGCCGCCCCCGTGCACCCACACCAGCACGGGCCGGCCCCCGTCGTCGGGGCCCGGGGTCCAGACGTTCAGGTTGAGGCAGTCCTCGTCGGCCTCGGTGGGATCGCCCGGCAGGCTGAACCCCGGCACCGGTGGTGCCTGGGGCGCGATCGGCCCCCACGCCCCGGCGTCGCGGACCCCCGCCCACGGCACCACCGGGGCGGGCGGCTCGAAGCGACCGGCCGGGCCGCCCGTCCGGGCATAGGGGATCCCCCGGAACACCCACACCCGGCGTTCCTCCGCTCCACGGACCACCCCGGCCGTCGTCCGGGTGACGCCTTCCACGGTCCCCCTTCCGTGCCAGCTCCCCCCACCACCGTAACCAAGGCGGCGCCGGTAGTTCCGCCCCGGCCCTGTGGGGCCCGAAGTGGCGACGGGTACCATGCAGCTGTGACCACCCCCAAGGAGACCATGGTCCGCCCCGATCGGGCCGCCCTGGTCCCCCTCCCCCGCATGCAGGACGCCGCCGTGGCCGGCCAGCGCCGCTCCGACGTGGACGAGTGGGGTCGCTCCGAGCACTCCCGGGAGGTGGCCCGGCGCATCTTCGGCCCCCTCTACGACAAGTGGTTCCGGGTGGAGTGGGAAGGGCTGGAGAAGATCCCCCGCGCCGGGGGGGCCCTCCTCGTGGCCAACCACGCCGGGGCCATCCCCTCCGACGCCCCCGTGATCATGCACGGCATCGAGGTCGAGCTGGGCCGGCCCGTGTACGGCATGGCCGACTTCTTCTTCCGGGGCGTGCCCTGGTTCGGCACGGTGTGGGCCCGGGTGGGCGGGGTGCCGGCCCACCCCGACAACGCCCTGCGCCTCCTGCGCGACCAGGGCCAGCTGGCCCTGGTCTTCCCCGAGGGCACCAAGGGCCCCTCCAAGACCTACGCCGATCGCTACCGCCTGCGGCGCTTCGGCCGGGGGGGGTTCGTGGAGATCGCCATGCGGGCCGGCGTGCCCGTCGTCCCCATCGCCGTGGTGGGGGCGGAGGAGTCCATGCCCATCCTCTTCCGCCTGCCGGGCCTGGCCAAGGTGCTCGGCGTCCCCTACGTGCCGGTCACCGCCAACATGCTGCTGTTCGGCCCCCTGGGACTGGCCGCCTACTTCCCGGCCAAGTTCAAGCTGCGCGTCCTCGACCCCGTGACCTTCGACGTCCCGAGCGGCCAGGAGCGCTACTCCAAGAGCCGGATCATGGAGGAGGCGGAGAAGATCCGCACCACCATGCAGGAGACCATCTACGAGATGCTGCGGGAGCGGCGCAGCGTCTGGTTCGGGTAGGCGGCGGTGGGTCGCCGGGTCCTCATCACCGGGCTGGACACCTTCTGGGGGGGCCGCATGGCCCAGGCCCTGGAGTCCGATCCCGAGGTCGAGATGATCCTGGGCATGGGGACGAGGGAGCCCTCGGTCCCCCTGGAGCGGGCCGAGTTCGTGCGGGCCGACCAGACCTACTCCATCCTGTCGCGCATCGTGCGGGCCACCCAGGTCGACACCATCGTCCACACCTTCCTGGTGGTGGACTCCACCCGGGTCCCGGGCCGGGCCCTGCACGAGATCAACGTCATCGGCACCATGAACCTCCTGGCGGCGGCGGGCCAGTCCGGGTCGCCGGTGCGCCAGGTGGTGGTCAAGTCCTCCACCCAGGTGTACGGCTCGGCCGCCACCGACCCGGCCTGGTTCCGGGAGGAGATGCCGCGCACCTCGGCCGCCCGGACCCGGGTCGAGCGCTCCCTGCTCGAGGTGGAGGGGTTCGTGCGGGACTTCGCCGAGGACAACCCGGCCACGGTGGTGTCGGTGCTGCGTTTCGCCAACGTGCTGGGGACCGACATCGTCACCCCCATCAGCATCAACCTGTCCCGGCCCCTGTGCCCCGCCATCGCCGGCTACGACCCCCTCCTGCAGTTCGTGGAGGAGGACGACGTCACCCGCTGCCTCGAGCACGTCACGCGCCATCGCGTCCCGGGGCTCTACAACGTGGCCGGGGCGGGCAAGCTGCCCTGGAGCGAGGTGGCCGCCATCTGCGGCACCCGCCTCCTGCCCATCTCGCCCGTGGCCACCCACGGCGCCGCCGCCCCCCTGGTGCGGCTGGGGCTCATCGAGTTCCCGCCCGAGCTCGAGAGCCTCCTGCGCTACGGGCGCGGCGTCGACACCAGCCGCATCGGCAAGACCGGGTTCTCGTGCCGCTACACCTCGGCCGGGGCGGTGGAGAGCTTCATCCGGGCCGTGCGCCTGCGCCGCAGCGTGGGCGACGACCCCCCCTCCTACACCTACTCCCAGGACATCGAGCAGTTCTTCCGCCACTCCCCCGCCGTGCTCCACGCCCAGGGCGAGGGCTGAGCCCCCTCACCGGGGTGTGAGCCACGCCCCGGTCAGCTCCTGGGCCCGCTGGGCCCACTCCTCGGCCGTGACGGCGTAGCGGACGTGGTCCTCCCAGCGGCCGTCGATCTCGAGGTAGCGCACGGCCACGCCCTCCTCCCGCAGGGCCAGCTTCTCGACCACCCGGCGGCTGGCCCGGTTGCGGGGCACGATGGCGATCTCCACCCGGTGCAGGCCGAGCTCCTCGAAGGCGAAGCGCAGCACGGCCACGGTGGCCTCGGGGGCGAGGCCCCGCCCGGCCAGGGCCTCGTCCACCCAGTACCCCACGAAGGCGTTCTGGAACGGGCCGCGCTGGATCGAGGACAGGGTCACCTCGCCCGCCAGGCGCTCCCCCACGAAGACGCCGAAGCCGTAGCCGCTGCCGAGCTGGCGCTCGCGCTCGCGCGCCGCGCACCGGGCGGCGAAGCTGGCCCGGTCCTCGGGGGTGGTCGGGGCTCCGGCCGGGCGCGGTTCCCACGGCACGAGCCAGCGCCGGCACCGCACCCGCACCTCGAACCAGCGGTCGTAGTCGTCCTCGGTCAGGGTCCGCAGCCGGATCCGTCCCCCCCGCAGCTCGAGCGGCGTGGCCCGCGTCCGCCCGATCATCGCCCCAGCACCTCCCCCAGGGCCCCGAGCAGGAGCTCCACGTTGCGCAGCCGGGCGGTGTGCCCCATGCAGCCGATGCGCCACACCCGCCCCGCCATGGGACCGACCCCGGCCCCGATCTCGATGCCGTAGCGCGCCAGCAGGGCGCGCCGCACGCCGGCCTCGCCCTCGCCCACCAGCTCCTCGGGCACCCACACCGTGGTGAGCTGGGGCAGGCGGTGCCCGGGCGCCGCCACCAGGCGCAGGCCCAGCTTCTCGAGGCCGCCGGCCAGCGCCGTCCCGCACGCGCCGTGGCGCTCCCACGCCGCCGCCAGCCCCTCCTCCAGCACGGTGCCCAGGCCGGCGTGGAGGGCGAAGACCATGGGCACCGGGGCGGTGTGGTGGTAGGTCCGGGCCCCCGCCCCCTCGACGTAGCGGGCGATGAGCCCGAGGTCGAGATACCACGACACCGGGCGGGGGAGGAGGCGGGCCCGGGCCCGCGGGCCCACCGTGAGGGGGGCCAGCCCGGGGGGGACCCCGAGGCACTTCTGGGTCCCGCTGTAGGCGATGTCGACCTCCCAGGCGTCCACGGCCACCGGGATGCCCCCGAGCGAGGTCACCGTGTCGGCCACGAGGAGAGCCTCGCCCTTGCCCGCCCCCAGGGCGGCCACGTCGTTGCGCACCCCGGTCGAGGTCTCGGCGTGGACCACGGCGATCACGTCCGGGGACGGGTGGGCCCGGAGCACCGCCTCGGGGTCGAGGGCGGTCCCCCACGGGGCCTCGACCCGCACCACCTCGGCGCCGAGGCGCCCGGCCACCTCGCACATGCGCTCCCCGAAGAGCCCGTTCACGCCCACCACCACCACGGCACCGGGGGCCACCACGTTGGCGAAGGCGGCCTCCATCCCCGCCGATCCCGTCCCGCTCACGGGGAGGGTGAGCGGGTTGGCGGTGGCGAACACCGTGCGGAGCCGCTCGCACGTCTCGTCCAGCACGCCCAGGAACTCGGGGTCGAGGTGGCCCAGCATGGGCCGCGTCATGGCCGCCACGACCTCGGGGTAGGGATTGGAGGGCCCCGGCCCCATGAGCACCCGGTCGCTGAGGATCACCCCAGGATGCTAGGCACGGCCCGCCCCCCGGCCGCCAGACCGCCGCCCCTGACGGCGCCGGGCGGCGAGCCGGACCCGATCAGAGCGGGGGCAGGCGCGGCGGCCAGGCCAGGGAGAAATCCTCGGCGTCGAGCGTGAGGTTGGGGTTGTAGGCCGGGTCGCTGCGCAGGGCCCGGGGTCCCCACCGCTTCTGCACGTAGTCGACCTCGCGCAGGAACTCGGCGGCGCGCGGCCCGGTGTCGTCGGGACCGCGACTCACCGACTCGTGGTGGAACAGCTCGGCGTTGGGCGTCCACACCACCCGCCACCCCGCCTCGCGCAGTCGCAGGCAGAAGTCGACGTCGTTGAAGGCGACGGGCAGGTTGGCGGCGTCGAAGCCGCCCACCGCCTCCCACGCCGGACGGCGCACCACCATGCACGCCGCCGTGACCACCGACATCTCCCGGGCCAGCTGCAGCTGCCCGAAGTAGCCGGGGGACAGGCGGTCGAACAGGCGGTGGCCGTGGCCGGCCACCCCCAGCATCCCCGTGATCACCCCGGCGTGCTGGATGCGACCGTCGTCGTAGTACAGCTTGGCCCCCACGGCACCCACCCCGGGCTGCTGGAGCTGGCCCACCATCTCGGTCAGCCAGTCGGGGGAGATCACCTCGGTGTCGTCGTTGAGCAGGCACACCACCTCGCCGGTGGTCCGGGCCACGGCGTCGTTGTTGATGGCGGCGTAGTTGAAGGGGCGCTCGTCGCGGATCACCGTCACCCGTGCCTCGTTCTGGCGGAGGTACTCGAGGGTGGGGTGCGTCCGGCTCGAGTTGTCCACCACCGTGATGGCGAAGGCGGGGTAGGTCGTGAGCGTCAGGATGCTGTCGATGCAGCGCGGCAGGCACGTCCCGTCACGGCTGGGGATCACGATGCTCACCAGCGGGGCGGGCTCGGCCACCTCCCACGTGACCCGGTTGTGCCCGGACCGGCCGATCCGCACCACGCGCCCGGCCCGGCCGGTGCGCTCCAGGTGGTCGACGACGGCCCGCCGTCCGGCGTCGACGGCGTAGGGCTTGGCCTCCACCACCGCTGCGGTGGAGGCCTGGTGGGCCCGCCAGTGGTAGAGGACCCTGGGGATGTGCACCACCTGGTGGGGATCGAGGCGCTCGGTCACCCGGAGGGTGAGGTCCCAGTCCTGGCTCCCCTCGTACCCAGGGCGGTACCCGCCCACGGCCGTGACGAGGTCACGCCGGAAGACGCTCAGGTGGCTCACGACGTTCTGCCCGAGGAGCAGGAGGGGGTCGAACTCGGGCTTGAAGTAGGGGTCGCGTCGGGTCCCCCCCTCGTCGAGCTTGTCCTCGTCGCTGTAGACCACGGCGGCCTCGGGGTGCTCGGCCAGGGTCAGCGCCACCAGCGCCAGGGCGTGGGGGGCCAGGACGTCGTCGTGGTCGAGGGGGGCGATCCACTCCCCCGTGGCCAGGGCCAGGGCCGAGTTGGAGGCGGCGGCGATGTGCCCGTTCTCCTGGCGCCGCACCACGGCGATGCGGGGGTCGGCGGCGGCCGCCGCGGCCAGGATCTCGCCCACGTGGGGGGAGGGCGAGCAGTCGTCGGCGATGCACAGCTGCCAGGCCGGGTAGAGCTGGGCCCGCACCGAGTCGATGGCCTCCTCCAGGAGCCGGGCCGGCGGGTCGTAGACGGGCATCACCACCGAGATGGTGGGCGTGGCGCTCAGGTGGGAAAGCCGCTCGGCGATGCCGGCCCGCTCGGCCGGGCCGAGGGTGTCGAACTGCTCGATCCACAGGGCGTAGCTCCCGCCCCCGCCGGCGCCCTCCGCCTCCGGCGCCGCCGCCGGGGCGGGGGCAGAGGCCGGCGCCGGGCGCCTGCCCCGCAGGCGCCCGTACAGGCGACGGGCCCCGTTGGTGTAGCGGAAGGTCTTGGTGGCCCGGAAGGCGTCGACCTCGGCCTGGCACCGCTCGACCTCGCTCTCGACGAAGGCGGCCAGCCGGCGGTGGCTCGCCTCCGACATGCGGATGACCTCGTAGGCCGCCACCGACTCGGCCGCCCGCCGCTGCTCGACCTCGGCCACGGCCCGGCGCAGGGGCTCGACCTGGTGGACCAGGGGGACGATGGACCGGTACTCGGCCACGACGTCGTCGTAGGCGGCCTTGACCTCCGCCGTGCGGGCACGCAGCGCCGATGCCGCGTTCCACCAGCCTCGCTCGTACTCGGCCACGACCTGCTCGGCGTCGATGTCGCGGCGCCGGAAGAGGATGGCGTGGGGAGCCACGAAGGAGGCGTCGAAGTCCACGTCGCGCAGGAAGCTCTGGCGGTAGAAGAGCCGGGCCCAGTACCCCCCGGGCTCGACGTTGAGATGGGTCGGCTCGTCGAAGTCGTCGGGCGTCGAGGAGAACAGGACGGCCCCGGCGTGCCGGCACAGGTTGGCCACCGCCGCCTCGGCCACGTTGGGCGGAAGGTGCTCCAGGACCTCGAAGCACGTGATGAGGTCGTAGGATCCCTCGAGCTCGTCGGTGATGCTCCCCACCCGGCAGAACGGGCGCAGCTCGGGCGGGACCTGGCTGATGGCCCACTCCGAGATGTCGACGCCCCGGGCGTCCACCCCCCGCAGCCGCAGCGCCTCCACCAGCATGCCCGAGGCGCAGCCGGCGTCGAGGACCGTGCGGGGCGCCAGGGTGTCGACGATCGAGCCGGCCATGGCGGCGAAGACGTCGGCCCAGAGCTTCTCGCCCCGCCGGTAGGGCACACCGCTCTGGTCGTAGGAGGTGCCGTAGTAGTCGGCGTCGTAGAACCCCGACAGTGCGTCCATGAGGGCGGGCACGGCCGGCGTCGTGGCGTCCTCGGCACCGGCGTGGCGCCCGTCGAGACGGTCGAGGACGCGGGCCAGGACCCGGTGGCGCGGATCCACGGCCGGCTCGGGACCGGCCGGCGCCACCGGAGCGTCGGCGAGCCGGGAGCCGAGCAGGGCGGCCGCCTCGTCGGCGTCGCCCACGGCCATGCCGCACTCGGCCAGGAACCCGGTCAGCTCGTCCAGGGCGGCGTCGGGCTTGGCCGCCATGTCCTCGTAGCTGAGCACCGTGGACGGGCGGGCCGCGCACTGGGCCATGGCCGCCCGGTTGTGCGCAGCCCACTGGGTGAGCCGGGCGGCGACGTCCGCCGGCGCCACCTGCGCCGCCACCTCGTCGGGGTGACGATGGACCATGACCACGCAGGCCGTCACGTCGAGGGCCGCCACCCAGAACCCGGCCAGCAGGCAGTTGGCGGGATCGGCCCACACCCAGGGGCGGTCGGGGTCGGTTCCGGCCACCTCCTCGAAGGCGGCCCGGGCGTCGGGGACGAAGGCCTGGAGGCGGCGCACGGCCTCGTCCGGCGCCACATCGGGGAGGAGCCCCGGGGCGCCGTCGAGCGCCTCGAGCAGCCGGGCGTTCATGGCGCTGAGGGCGTCGGCACCGCCGCCGTCCTCGGGAACGAGACCCCTGAGGCCCAGTCGACGCACGGCGCTGTCCACGAGGTCGATCCCGCTCCCGGGCGCACCGATCACGAAGACGCTGTTCACGGGCGCTCCCGATCCTGTCGGGGCAGGCACCGCACTCGCAGCGGCGCGGCCTCCGACACGCGGCCAGGGTAGCACGGGGGGTCTGGGGGCCCCGACACCGTCGGTGGGCGAGCGGGCGTGACGCCGCTCAGCCCACGAGCCGGACCGAGATGCGCGCAGCGGTCCGGTGGGTCTCCAGGAGCAGGTCGTCGGGGCCGTAGCCGTGCCACTGCTGGCAGCTGCCGACCTGCACGGCCAGGTGCGTGGTCCCGGGCAGCACGTCGAAGGTGATGGCGTGGCTGGCGATGCCCAACGCGTCGGTGAGCGTCATCTGGCCGGCCGGGAGCCCGTGCGACGACGACACCTCGAGCCAGCGGTAGGCGGTGGGGCGGCTGTGCCCGGGGAGCGCCAGGGCGGTCACCTGCTCCGAGGTCTGCCGGTGGGCCGTGTCGACGTAGCCGGTACCGGGCACGCCGGCCACGTCACGGGCCACGGTGGCCCCGACGGACACGGTGGGAGCCGTCCCCGCGACGACCACCGACGCCGGTGCCGCCGCGCCGGGGGTGAGGGGATCGACGGTCCCGTCGGCGTTGAGGGCGTAGAGGGCGATCGGCCCGCCCACCGGGGGCACCGTCATGCTGAACCCGCTGTCCAGCAGGGCGCGGTTCTCGAGCGCCTTGGCCACGTCCGGTCGCGGCTCGTCGACGGCGGCCGTCCCCACGGTGCGCCCGTCGCTCACGGCGACCACCCCGCGGGCCGGGGCGCGGCCGGTGCGGTCCAGCGCCCAACCCGTGACCACGGTGACCCCGCTCTCGACCGTCCCGGGGACGGCCACACCGGCCGTCGGGCCGGGCTCGCCCGGCACGGCCAGGAAATTGGGGATGTCGCCCCAATTGCACGTGGGGGCGTCGAAGTAGAGGCCGGAGGTGACCGACGGCCCGGCCAGGGCCGGCAGGGGCGGGGCGTGGCGGGCCAGGTCGTCGCGCAGCAGCACGAGCGTCCCGTCGGCGTTCACCAGGGGCACATAGGTGTCCAGCAGGTACTGGCTCACCACGTAGGCCCGCACCATGTTCCAGATGCCGTCCCACTCCGGCAGCCCGTTGGCGCTGTCGTTGAACACCACCACGGCGGGGCGCTGGCGCTCGAGATCCGACACCAACATCTCCTGGGCGAAGGCGGCCACGGCCATGCTGACGTGGTAGAAGCGGGTCGCCGGTTGGCGCCCCTCGAGGTAGTAGACGATGCCGGGGTCGTTGCTGAAGTCGAAGATCTTGGCGTGCGGCCCGGCGTAGCGGTCGAAGATGGCGGCGAGATCCTCGAGCTTGTCGAGATTCACGGCCCCCGTGGTGACATAGCCCAGGCGCGGCGTGGTGGCGGGGGTGGGCACGGTGGCAGAGAACTCGTCGGCGGACACCCGGAAGACCGACACGGACTCCGGGACCAGCACGGCCACCACCACGATCGCCACCACCGTGGCCAGGCGGGGCGGGGCGACGTGGACCAGCCGCACCCGGTGCCACACGCGGTCGAGGAACCGGTCCAGCACGTCGAGCACGTCCAGCGCCCACAGCAGGACGAGGGGCATCGAGACCGTGAACACCTCACCCACGTGCCCGATGTCGGGCCGGGCCAGCACCTTGCTGAAGTAGATCGCCGACCAGCTGGCGGCGGCGACCATGGTCCAGTCCAGGCTCCGCCACGCCCGCCGAGCCCGGAACCGCGCCGTGGCCCGCCACGTGGTGAGCATCACCAGCACGGCCGGCAGGGCGAATTGGAGCGTCACGGACGGCTCGTGGAGGAAGGACCACCCGAAGGGGATGGCGCCCGACAGGGCGTGACCGGGCCCGAAGATCCGGTAGTAGTCGACGAACCCCCCGAGCGCCCCCGTGGCAGCGAGGAAGATCACCCAGGCCAGCGTCAGCCCCAGGCCGGACAGGGCGCACCACGTGGTCCGGAAGAACGCCTGGCGCAGGGGCTGGTCCTTGGAGCGCTGGCAGAACTCGGCCAGCACCAGGGTGCACAGGAGCCCGACGGCGAGCAGGCCCACCTCCGGCGTGATGATGCACTCGACGATCAGCGCCGCCATGAGCGCCAGGCACCACGCCCGGCTGCGGCGGCGCAGCACGACGTCGAAGAGCACGAGGAGCAGCGGAGCGAAGGCGAAGCGATCGGTGAAGGGGCCGAGCATCTTGAGGACGATGGCGAGCGACACACCCAGGACGGCGAGCCGGTTGCGCCGGGCCATGTACGCCGTGAAGTAGTAGAGGATCAGGATCGTGAGCGGGGCCACGAGGACGGTGGTGCCGGCGTAGCCGGCCCACCGGTTGTCGCCGAACACGAGCATCCCGACCCCGTCGTCGAAGATGTCGGCGAGCAGGCCGTGGATGAAGAAGAGGTCCTTCCAGGGGAAGTAGCCGTGGAACGTGAGCTGGGCGGCGGCGAGGCCCTGGGCGTCGTCGAACCCGAGGAAGCTCCCGAGGGCCCCGGGGAGGTAGGCGACGGCCAGGTAGAGCAGGACCGGGCCCACCACGAAGGTGAGGAGCGAACCCTCGGCGTCGCCCGGCGTGCGCCCCGGGCCGGGCCGCCGCAGGCGCCACACCAACCACAGCACGGCCGCCACGGTGGCGAGCGCCACCAGCCAGGCCGGGAGCCACGGGTAGGCGACCACCCGGTGCGGCGACGCGACCGTGACGGTCGTCCCGTGCGACACCACCAGCAGCAGGGGCACGACCACCACGGCGAAGGCGGCCCGGACCGTCGCCGCCACCCCGACGCTCGAGGCGGGCGCTGGGGACGGGGCGCCGCCGTGGGCGGCGCGGGTGGGCGCCGTGGCCCGCACCGCCAGGGCCGAGACGGCCAGCACCGCCACGACGTAGGCCAGGCCGGCGGCGACGCCCGCCCCGGTGGGGAGCGCCGTACCGACGCCCCGGCTCGACGAGATCTCGAAGGTGACGACGGCGGCGGGGAGCACGATGCGCGCCGCCAGGCCGAGGGACCGGTAGGCGGGGGCGGCGCTGCGCCGCGCCTGCGCCTCGTCACCGGCCACGGGCACGGGGAACAGGGGCTGGGCCGCCGGTGCCACCCGCAACGGCCCCCGGCGGCACAGCACGTGGTAGAGCACCACGGCGAGCACGGGGAAGACGGCGACGATCAGGTAGTAGCCGTCGGAGTACCGGGTGTAGTCGAAGTCGGCGAAGATCGGGTAGCCGACGACGTCGGTGCGCACGTGGAGGGCGCCCGGCACCAGGCGCCACACCCCGTCCGTGACCCCGGCCGAGACGGCGCACGCCACGGCGAAGCGCGTGGCCCGCCGCAGCGCGGTGGGGGCGGGGACGAAGGAGGAGATGACCGGGGAGGGGACCGTGTCGTGGAGACCGGCGGGGGCGGGGGTCGTGCGCGAGGTCGTGTCCACGTCAGGTGTGCGGGCCAACGGGGGGCGGTGACCCCCGAGACGGGGTCGTCGCCGCACTGTAGCGGCGGCGCCGGAAACCGGGGAGCCACGGAGGTGGCCCGGGGTGTGGCCCGGCTCAGCGCAGGCTGGCCACCAGGCCGTCGAGGATGTCGTCCTCCGACACCAGGCACCTGTCGCGGTCGAAGACGGCCATGACCTCGGCCAGGACCAGCACCCCGCCCACGATGACGTCCTGGCGCCCCTCGACCATCCCCGGGCGGGCCAGGCGGGCCGCCGCCCCCTCTCCCGACAGGGCGTCGAGCCACCACGCCACCTGGGACCGGCCCAGCACGGCGTGGTGGACCCGGGCCCGGTCGTAGCGGGCCAGGCCCTGCTCCAGCATGGCCAGGGTCGAGACCGTCCCGGCCAGCCCCACCAGGAGGCTGTCGCCGGTCAGGGGGGGCAGGGCGGCCCGGGCCCCCGTCACGAGGGCCCGGACGCTGCGCCGGGCCTCGGCCAGCTCGGTCGCAAGGGGCGGGTCGTGCCCGAGGAAGCGCTCGGTCACCCGCACGCAGCCCACGTCGAGCGACACCGCCGCCGGCCCCGGGCCGCGGGCACCGGGGCGGCCCACGACGAGCTCGGTCGACCCGCCCCCGATGTCCACCACCAGCACCGGGCCCTCCCCCCACCGGTCGGGGCCGAGCCCGGCCGTGGCCCCGGCGAAGGAGAGGGCCGCCTCCTCCTCCCCCGACAGCAGCTCGGGGGCCACCCCGGTGGTGTCCCGGGCCCGGAGGAGGAAGTCGTCGCCGTTGGCGGCGTCGCGCACGGCCGAGGTGGCCACCAGTCGGGCCCGGGTCACGCCGTGGCCCTCGAGGATGCGGCGGTAGTCGGCCAGGACGGCCAGGGTGCGGGCCATGGCCCCCTCCCCCAGGGCGTGGGTGGCGTCGACGCCCTCCCCCAGGCGGGTGATGCGCATGTGGCGCTCGAGGACGCTCCCCCCGCCGTCGACCACCAGCACCCGGGTGGAGTTGGTGCCGCAGTCGAGGGCGGCCACCGGTCCCGGCGCCGGCCGGGTGGTGGGCGGGCCGGCCGGGGCGGCCTCGAGCTGCTCCGCCGTCCAGCGCCCCACCGGATCGGCCCCGCCCGCCAGGTGCCAGGCCAGGTGGGCGTGGAGGCACTTCACGCCCCGGCGCGTCCCCCCCACCCCGCCGGCGGGCCGGGGCCCGGGATGGTCGGGGGGGATGGCGGCGTCGCGCTCGGCCGCGTAGCGGGCGTGGGCCTCGGCCACGGCGTCGGGGTCGACGGCGGCCTGGGCCCGGCGCACGCCCCCGGCCGCCTCGAGGCGGCTCACCGCCTCGGTCAGGCGCCGGTCCACCAGCCAGTAGCGGGTGGGCATGGGGCGGCCGTCGTCGAGGAACGGGGCGTTGCGGATCACGACCGGGGTGCCGTCGGGCCGGCGCACCACCACGGTGAAGGACCCCGTGGGAGGCCGTCCGAGGAGGCGGCCCACGGCCCGGCGGTCGGCGTCGGACGCCGGCCCGGCGTCGGCGATCAGTTCCAGAACTCCAGACTACGGAGCACCCGGCCCCAGTAGCCCGGCGAGGGTCCGACGGCGGCGTCCCCACCCCCGGCGGCGGCCGTGACGGCGTCGTGGGCGGCGTGCCGGTGGGTCGTGGCGGGGGGGGCCGGGGGGAGCGGGGGCACCCCGGCCAGGGCCTGGGACCGGGCCGAGCCGGGGGACACCGGGCCCCCGTCCAGGGGGACGTAGCCCGAGGCCGTCGACCTCGGCAGGGCGCTCCCGGCGGCGGGGAGGATGTCGAAGGCCTGGTCCCCGGCGGGCACGAAGCCGTAGTCGCGCCGGGCCACGACCCCGGCCGCCCCCGGCTCCTCCAGGGCGGCCACCTCCCGGCTCAGGTCCCGGTCGGCGGCGGTGTAGGCGGCCAGCTGGTGGGTGGTGCTGCGCAGGGCCGAGCGCTGGGTGAGCACCTCGGACAGGGGAAAGCTGGTGAGCACCACCACGGCGGCGGCCACCACGGCCCCGGCCACCAAGGTCCTGGCCCGGCGCCGCTCCCGTGACAGCAGCGGCCGCGTCCGCCACGCCGTGCGCAAGG
>DATJOV010000012.1:0-3759 GCA_035506735.1 Acidimicrobiales bacterium
TAGCGCAGCTCGTCCTCGACGTAGCGGTAGTTGATGTTGATCCACACCGCCCGCAGCTTGAACACCGCCCACGCCGTCTCCACCCACTCGGCGCTGTTGAGGGCGTAGATCCCGACGTGGTCCCCGGGCCCCACCCCCACCGAGGCCAGGTGGTGGGCGAGGCGGTTGGCCCGCTCGTCCATCTGGCGGTAGGTCAGGCGCCGCCCGTCGGCGACGAGGTACTCGCGGTCGGGGAAGGCGTCCACCGCCGCCTCGAACAGGTCGGCCAGGTTGAATTCCACGGCCACCAAACTAGAACAAGTTCCCGTCCCCGTCCCAGCCGTGGAGGGGGGTGTGGCCCGGAGGCCTCAAGGGCCGGGCCGCTCGGCCGGCTCGAGGCCCGAGGCCAGGGCCAGGCGGACCGAGGCGGCCACGCCGGGGCCGTCGAGGCCCAGGGCGGCGAGGATGCCGTCGGGCTTGCCCTGGGCCACGTAGGCCCGCGGCACGCCCAGCACCGCCACCGGGGGGAGGACGTGGCGGGGTCCGGCGGCGTCGCGCATGGCCTCGACCAGGAAGCTGCCCGCCCCCCCCACCCGGATGCCGTCCTCGACGGTGACCACCAGCCGGTGGGCGGCGGCGTCGGCCAGCATGGCGGGATCGGGGGGCGAGACCACCCGGACGTCCCACACCGTGGCGTCGACGCCGTCGGCGGCGAGCTTGGCGGCGGCCTCCTCGGCCGCCTCGACCATCTTGCCCACGGCCAGGAGGCACACCGAGCCGTCCCCGCGGCGGCTGCAGCGGGCCTCGAGCCCCCGTCCCACGCCCCCCTCGGGGGCCTGGCGGGACCGGGTCTTCGGGAACCGGATGGTGCTCGGACCCTCCAGGCCGAGGGCGCACTCCAGCATGACCGGGATCTCCTGAGCCGACGACGGGGCGAAGACCGTCATCCCCGGGATGGACAGGGCCAGGGAGAGGTCGAGCACGCCGTGGTGGCTGGGCCCGTCGTCACCGGTGATGCCGGCGCGGTCGAGGGCGAAGACGACGGGGAGGTGGTGGAGTCCCACGTCCAGGTTGGCCTGGTCGAAGGCCCGGCTGAAGAAGGTGGAGTACACGGCCACCACGGGTCGCAGGCCGGCCATGGCCATGCCGGCGGCGGCCGTCACGGCGTGCTGCTCGGCGATGCCCACGTCGAGGAAGCGGTCGGGGTGCTCGGCCTGGAAGGGGAGCAGGCCGGTGGGGCCGGGCATCGCCGCCGTGATGGCCACGAGCTCGGGCCGCTCGGCGGCGGCGTCGAGCATGGCCCGGGTGAAGGCGTCGGTGTAGGAGAGGGGGGCCGACGCGTCGGGGGCCACCACGCTGGGCTGCACCTTGAAGTCGTGGAGGCGCTGGACCTCGTCCTCCTCGGCCGGGGCGTAGCCGCGGCCCTTCTGGGTGAGGACGTGCACCACGATGGGGCCGTCCCACTCGGCGGCGTGGGCGAAGGCCTCCTCCATGCCGCCGATGTCGTGGCCGTCGATGGGGCCGGCATAGCGCACGCCCAGGGCCTCGAAGAAGCGGTGGGGGGTGACGATCTCGCGCACCGCGCTGGTGACCCCGTGCACGCTCGAGTAGGCCACCCCCCCGAACCCGGGGATGCGCCGCAGGGCCCGTCGGGTGCGCTCCCGGGCATGCACGTAGGAGGGGCTGAGCCGGAGATGGGTGAGGCCGGCCGACAGGCGCGACACGGTGGGGGCGTAGGAGCGGCCGTTGTCGTTGAGGATGATCACCACCCGGGTGCCGGAATGGCCCAGGTTGTTGAGGGCCTCGTACGCCATGCCCCCCGTGAGCGACCCGTCGCCCACCACGGCCACCACCCGCCGGTCGTGCTCGCCCAGGAGGTGGAGGCCCACGGCCACGCCGTGGGCGTAGCTGAGCGCGGTGGAGGCGTGGCTGTTCTCGATCCAGTCGTGGGGGGACTCCGAGCGCGACGGGTACCCCGACAGCCCCCCGGGCTGGCGCAGGGTGGGGAAGGAGGCCGTGCGCCCCGTGACCAGCTTGTGGACGTAGGCCTGGTGCCCGGTGTCCCACAGCACCACGTCGCGCGGGGACTCGAACACCCGGTGCAGGGCCAGGGTGAGCTCCACCGCCCCCAGGTTGGAGCCCAGGTGGCCGCCGTTCACGGTGACCCGGTCGACGATGCATCCGCGGATCTCGGCCGCCAGCGCGGTGAGCTGGTCGTCCGAGAGCTTCCGCAGGTCGGCGGGGTCGTGGATGTCGTCGAGGAGCATGGGCATCGGGCACGATCGCCGAGGTGACGACCGGAGTTCACGCTACCGCGGCCTGCCCTCGGCGGGACGCCGGTCACCCGCCTCCCGGCCTCCGGCCCCGGCACAGGCCGAGGTCAGAACGCCGGGCCGGGACGGGGACCCGGCCCCGGGGGCGGGGGAGACGCGCGCGGCGGGGCCCGAGGGGGCAGACTCGGTGCCGCCGCCGGGACGCCGAGCGGTCGGGCCCGGACCGGGCCCCGGCACCCCGAACCCGGCGGCGGGGTCCGGGTGCAGCACCCGTCGACGGAGAGGAGCGTGCCGTGCAGGCCACCATCAAGGGTTCGACGATGCCGGTCCTGGAGATGCTCCTGGATCCGGGCGAGGCGGTCATCTCGACCCACGGCGACCTGTCGTGGATGACCGCCAACATGCAGCTCTCGCAGACGGCCTCCACCGGGTCGGGCGGGGGGATCATGGCCGGGCTCAAGCGCATGGCCGGCGGCGGTGGCCTGTTCCTCACCCGGTACGAGCCGGTGGGGGGCCAGGGCATGGTGACCTTCGCCGCCAAGCTCCCCGGGCGCATCTTCCCCGTGGACGTGGCGCCCGGCGCCGGCTACGTGGTGCACCGCCACGGCTGGCTGTGCGGCACGACCGGCATCACGCCCTCGGTGGCCCTGCAGCAGAGCTTCCGGGGGGGCCTGTGGGGGGGCGAGGGCTTCGTCCTGCAGAAGCTCGAGGGCCAGGGCCAGGCCTGGATCGAGCTCTCGGGCGAGATCGCCCAGTACGACCTGGCCGCCGGGCAGTCGCTCCTCGTCCACCCCGGCCACGTGGGCCTGTTCTCGGACTCCGTCACCTTCTCGGTCATGCGCCTGCCCGGGATCGCCAACCGATTCATGGGCCAGGACGGCCACCACGTGGTGTCGCTCACGGGGCCGGGGAGCATCTGGCTCCAGTCCATGCCCATCCCCGTCCTGGCGCAGGCCGTGTCGGAGTACCTCCCCCACGACGACGCCGGGCGCGACGCCGCCGCCGGGGGGGTCATGGGCGGCGTGCTCGGGGGGGTCCTGGGCCGCCAGGTCTGACCCGGCCCGGCCCGGTCAGCGGGCCTTGGCCAGGAAGCTCGCCATGTCGACCACCACCCGGGTGACCCGTCCCGCCCCCACCAGCCCGGCGTGGTCGGCGGCGGTCACGGTGAACACCAGGCGCCGGCCCTCGACCTTCTCCAGGGTGGCCTCGGCCGTGACCTCGCTCCCGATCCGGACCGGGGCCAGGTGGTCGAACTGCACGCTCACCCCCACGCTGGTGCGGCCCTCGCCCAGGGTCCCGGCCACGGCCTGACAGGCGGCCTCCTCGCACAGGGCCACGAGCCGGGGGGTGCCCAGCACGGGGACGTCACCCGAGCGCCACGCCTGGGCGGTGTCGGATTCGGCCACGACGATGGACCGGCGGGCCTGGAGGCCGGGGTGCGCGAGCACGGCGGTACGATACGAAACACGGGCGCCGCCGGCCACACGGCCGGCGGGCGGCGCGCCCG
>DATJOV010000013.1:0-2770 GCA_035506735.1 Acidimicrobiales bacterium
CGCCCCGTCCTGGCGGCAGGACAGGAGTGCCTCCTCGAGGCGGTCGTCGAGCAGGGTGCGGTTGGGGAGACCGGTCAGCTCGTCGAAGAGGAGGGGCTCCCCGGCCTCGGACATCCCCATGCCGGCCGGCGCCGAGAGGATGGCCCCGAGACCCCGGCCGAGGCCACGCCGCCGGGACGGCACGGGCCGCTTCGGCTCGTCCGGCTCGCCCTTGACGTCATCCTCCAACTGCTGCTCCTGCGCTCCCGGTCCAGATGGGACCGACCTCGAGCACGGCACGGTCGGTGCCCGGTCGGAGGGCGGCTCCTGGTCCCCGGTCGAGCCGGCGAGCCCCGCTCGCCGGCTACCGACCCGGCCACATCCCCGTGCCCGGGCTCTACCCGGGCACACCTGCGATTCGATCCTAGGCGTGGCCCCTGCGCTATCTGGACGATGGAGGGCACCGAATTTCACGCCGGAACCGGCCGCGACCTTGCCGGAGCGGCGCACCGGGCGTCGTGCCAGGTCGTCGGCAAGGTCGACGGGTCACCGTGCCCGCCTGGCCCGGGCCCTGGCCGTCCCGTCGGGACGAGCGGGCGAGCGCAGGGCCGAAAGGAGCGAGACCATGGCCGTTGTCCTCCATCCCGTGCCGAGGCCGGACGAGGGTCCCGGGGCGGCGCGGGGCGAGGTGGCCCCCGCCGGGCCTGCGATCCCGGTCGGCCCGGGGGGTCCCGAGCCCGGCTGCGCCCCCGGCACCATCCACGTGGTGGACTGGCCCGACCCCGTCATCGACCGGCTCGGGTACGACCCCCGCTCGCTCTACGTCGAGACGTTCTGGCTCGGGATCCTCGGACCCACCAGCACCTGGATGCTGCGACGCCTGGCGGCCCGCTTCGACGACGAGCCGGCCGGCTTCGACGTCGACGTGGCCGACATGGCACGGGCCCTCGGGCTCGGAGACCGCACCGGCCGCCATGCCCCGTTCCGCCGGGCGCTGGCGCGCTGCGTGACGTTCAGGGTGGCACGCTCCCACGGTCCCGACGCCGTCGCCGTCCGGCGACGCCTCCCGCCCCTCTCCAGGCGGCACCTCGACCGCCTTCCCCCCTCGCTCCGGCACGAGCACGAGCGCTGGGTGGCGGCGGCGCGCCGGGGCCCCGCCCTCGACGAGGCCCGCCGGCGGTCCCGGCGCCTGGCGCTCGGGCTCGCGCAGTCGGGGGAGTCCGAGCGGGTCACCGAGGCGCACCTGGTGCGGTGGCGCGTCCATCCCGCCCTGGCGCACGAGGCCGCCCGGTGGAGCGCCACCGTGCTGCGTGAGGGTGGGGCGGGCCCCGCCCCCGACAGGGAGGCCGAACCGCACCACCGGGCCTCCGGCGACGCGAAGAGCGAAGCACCGACCACCGATGATGAAGACAGGGACGGTGGGTCCGGGTCCGCCATCGTGGTGCGGAGCAGGCGGTTCACCTCGCGGAAGCATGCGTGAAACGGTCCGTTCACGCGTTCCTCGTAGCCTGGTGTCCGTGGCGACCTACCTGGTCCGTGTGGTCCTCACCGACCGCCCCGGGGCCCTCGGTGCCGTGGCGAGCCGCATCGGATCGGTGCGCGCCGACGTCGTGGCGGTCGAGATCGTGGAACGGCGCACCGGGAGCGCCGTCGACGAGTTCGTGGTCGAGCTGGCCGACGAGGAACGCCTCGACCTGCTGTTGAGCGAGATCGCCGAGGTCGACGGGGCGAGCGTGGAGGCGGTGCGGCCCATCACCGGGGGCGGGCACGACCGCCGTCTCGACGCCTACGAGACGGCGGTGGCGCTGATGCGGGCCCGGACGCCCCACGATGTGCTGAGCGCCCTGGCCACCCGCATCTGCACCGAGCTCGACGCGGCGTGGACGGCCGTGGTCGACGCGGAGAGCGCCCTCGTCGTGGCCTCCCACGGACGGCCCCCGGCCGCACCGTGGCTCGTGGCCCTCATCGCCGAGGACCGGGCCCGCCACGGGGACGAGGGGGCGTCGGCGTCCTCCTCCCCGGCCCCCGACGGCGAGGCGGCACCGCCCGGCGGGGACCTCGCCCAGGCGGCGTCGGGGGAGGGGTCCGAGCCCGTCCCGGGCGACGCCCCCGACGGGGGCGACATCGGCTGGGTCACCCTCGCCGCCTGGGACGTGGTCCTGGTGGCGGGGCGACCGGGCTGGCGCTTCGGGCTCCGGGAGCGGGCCCACCTCGCCGCCGTGGCCCGACTGGCCGACGCCCGCTGGGTCGACCTGGCCGAGCACGAGGACAGGACCACCACCCCGGGCCGGGCCGGCTGAGCCACCGGGCCGGGGCCCGGCCCTTCAGCTCCCGAAGTCGGCCACGAGCTCGAGCAGGGTCCGGACCCCGAAGCCCGTCCCCCCCTTGGCCAGGATCCCGGCGTCCTCGTCGGACCGGGCCGGGCCGGCGATGTCGAGGTGGACCCAGGGAACCCCCTCGATGAACCGGGCCAGGAGGAGGGCGGCGGCGATGGCGCCGGCCTGGCCCCCCTTCCCCACGTTCTTCATGTCGGCCACCTCGGACTCGATGTGCGAGGCGTAGTCCTCCACCAGCGGGAGGGGCCAGGTGGGTTCGCCGGCCCGCTCCGAGGCCGAGCGCACCGAGGCGATCAGGTCGTCGTCGGATCCGAAGAGCCCGGCCACGCCCATGCCGAGGGCGGTGACGCAGGCACCGGTCAGGGTGGCCAGGTCGACGACCGCGTCGGGACGGAGCTCCCCCGCCAGGACCAGACCGTCGGCCAGGACGAGGCGGCCCTCGGCGTCGGTGTTGA
>DATJOV010000014.1:0-4988 GCA_035506735.1 Acidimicrobiales bacterium
CTCACGACGCGTGCACCTCTGCGGCAGCGATGACGCCCGCCGAGAGTGGCTCCCACCGGGAGCCGTCGCGTTCGATCCATTGACAGGTTCTGCGGGCGAGCCCGAGCTCGACGCCCAGGGCCAGGGCGAGCTCGGAGGGCCGGACACCGCGCGGCTGGGTGGCGAGCTCGGCCACGAGGCGCGCCCCGGGGGAGCCGGGCCGGGCCGCCAGGGCCCGCACCGAGGGGCGGAGATCGTCGGTCACGACACGGCCCTTGCGCTCGCGCCGCACCGGCAGCGAGGGCGCCTCCAGGGCGCGCCGGCAGGCCGAGTCGAGCTCGGCCCCGCTCAGGGTGGGGACGTCGATGTCCCACGCACAGGCGGTGACGTCCTCCTGGAGGGAGCGGGCTCCGGGGTCGAGCACGGCGGCGGCGTCCACGTCGACCCCTTCGGGCAACAGCGCCCCCACCCGGCCCGCCACGGTGGCCGGGTCCAGCTCGGCCGTCAGCGCCACGTCGAGATACTCGGCCACCGACTCGCACCCGGTGGGGAGGGCGAGCCCGAAGCTCAGCTGGGGGCGGGGCGTGAAGCCCGCCGTGTAGGCGAGCGGCACCCGGCCCCGCCGCAGGGCGCGCTCCCACATGCGGGCCACGTCGCGGTGGCTCGTCCAGCGCACCCGGCCCAGCTTGGTGAAGCGAATCCGGATCCTCATCGTTCCCCCGCCCCGGCCGCCACCATCTCGGTGGGGGGGGAACCGAGGAAGCGCACGGGCACGCGCCCCGCCGCGCTCAGGTCCTGGCCCGTGCCCTGGCTCCCGCCCGCCGGCGCCACGGCCGAGGCCACCATGTGCTCGACCCCGAGCCCGGTGCAGGCGCCGCAGTCGTAGCACGGGGTCCAGCGGCAGTCCTCCAACCCGTGCTCGGCCAGGGCGTCGCAGAAGTCCTGCCACAGGAAGTCGCGGTGCAGCCCGGCCGAGATGTGGTCCCAGGGCAGCGCCTCGTCCTCGGCCCGGTGCCGGTGCACGATCTCGTCGGCGTCGAGGCCGGCGGCGGCCAGGGCCTCGGTCCACAGACCGAGGTCGAAGTGCTCGGACCACTCCTGGAACGTCCCCCCCGACCGCCACACGTGCTCGATCACCGCCCCCATGCGGCGATCACCGCGGCTCATGAGCCCCTCGGCGAAGGTGGCCTCGGGGTCGTGCCAGCGCAACGACAGTCCCCGCGTGCCGCGCACGGCGTCCTTCAGGAGCCCCACCTTGCGGCGTAGCTCGCCCACGGTGTTCTGGCCGAACCACTGGAACGGCGTGTGGGGCTTGGGCACGAACCCCCCCACCGAGGCGGTCACCGTGACGTGGGGGTGGTGGCGGCGGCCGATGGCCACGCACGCCGCCGCCAGGCGGGCGATGCCGAGCACGTCCTCGTCGGTCTCGGTGGGCAGGCCGATGAGGAAGTACAGCTTGACCCGCCGCCATCCCTGGGAGAACGCGGCATCCACCGCGGCGTAGAGGTCCTCTTCCCGGATGAGCTTGTTGATGACCTGGCGCATGCGCCAGGTGCCGCCCTCGGGGGCGAAGGTGAGCCCGGTGCGCCGCACCTTCTGGATCTCGGCCGCCAGTCCCACCGTGAAGGCGTCCACCCGCAGGCTGGGCAAGCTGACCGACACCTGGCCCGAGCACTCGGGATCGTTGATGACCGACGACACCACGTCGTCGATGCCCGAGAAGTCGGCGCTCGACAGAGACGTCAACGTCACCTCGTCGTACCCGGTGCGCTCGAGCCCCCGCCGCACCATGTCTTTGACCTGCTCGGCGGGACGCTCGCGCACGGGCCGGGTGATCATCCCGGCCTGGCAGAACCGACAACCGCGCGTGCACCCCCGGAACACCTCGACGTTGAGGCGGTCGTGCACCACCTCGATGAGCGGCACCAGCTGCTGGCGGGGATAGGGCCAGCGCCCGAGGTCGGCGATGGTGCGCTTCTCCACCTGGGCCGGGGCCTCGGGGACCCGGGGGCGGGCCACGAGGGCCCCCCGGGCGTCGGGACCGAGGTCGTAGCAGGCCGGCACGTACACCCCGGGCACCGCCGCCAGGGCCCGCAGCACCGCCTCCCGGGGCGTGCCCTGGGCCCGCCACGCCCCCACCACATCGGTGATCTCGCCCACCACCTCCTCGCCGTCGCCCATGACGAAGGCGTCGACGAAGTCGGCCAGGGGCTCGGGGTTGAAGGCGCAGTGGCCGCCGGCCAGCACGAGCGGGTCGGCCTCGGCTCGCTCCCCCGCCCGCACGGCCAGCCCGGCCAGGTCCACCAGGTTGAGCACGTTGGTGTAGGTGAGCTCGGCCGAGAGGTTGAAGGCGAGGACGTCGAAGTGCGCGGCGGGGCGCGACCCCTCCAGCGAGAACAGCGGCACCCCGGCGCCCCGCATGGCCGCCTCCATGTCGGTCCAGGGGGCATAGGCGCGCTCGGCCACGGCGTCGGCCCGCTCGTTCAGGATCTCGTACAGGATCTGCAGGCCCTGGTTGGGCAGCCCGATCTCGTAGGTGTCGGGATACAACAGCAGCCAGGCCACGCGCCCCGGACCGTGCTCGGGCCGCCGCGCCCCCAGCTCCCCGCCGATGTAGCGGGCCGGCTTCGTGACCTGGGCCAACAGAGGTTCGATCCGTGGCCACAGAGAGGTCATGTTCCGCAGCAGTCTAGGGCTCGCCTGGTGGCGCCCGAAGCCGGGCCGCCGCCGTGCCGTCGGTGGTGGCCAGAGCCTGGTCGGGCCCGGTGCGCCCCCCCGGGGCGGGGGCGGCCGCCGCCGTGGCGTGGCCGGTGCCCGACCCCGACGCCGTGGTGGTGGTCGAGGTCCCGGTGGTGCCGGCCGTGCGCCCGGCCGAACCCGCCCCCGTGGTGGTGGTCGAGGCCGGGAGGGTGACGGTGGGGGCGTTGGCGGCGGGGGCGCCCAGCGTCACGGGAGACTCGGGGTGGGTTACCAGGTAGTTGAAGCCCTGGCGCACCACCGGGGCGGCGGCCAGCGCCCCCTGGCCCCCGCCCTGGACCACCACGGCGATGAGGTAGGTGGGATGGGGCAGCGGCCCCCACCCCACGAACCACGAGTTGGGCTGCTGCTCGTTGGTGGTGGCGGTGCCGGTCTTGCCCGCCAGCGGGAACGACGACAGGGGGAAGCCCTGGAAGGCGCCGTAGGCCGTGCCCTTGGGGTTGTCCACCACGCCCTCGAAGCCGCTCAGCATGGCCTGGTAGTTGGCCGCGCTGTACGAGACGTGGCCCGACACCTTGGGGGCGACGCCGTGCACCACCTTGCCCCGGGCGTCCACGAAGCCGGCCGCCACCTCGGGGACGTAGCGGGTCCCGCCGTTGGCGAAGGTGGCATAGGCCACCGCCTGCTCCAGGGGCGTGATGACGGTGCCCCCCTGGCCGAAGGCGAGCTCGAGGTTGTTGCCCGTGAACCACTGGCCGTTCGGATAGTCCTTGGGGTCCTGGGCGTGCTCGCGCTTGACCACGCTCGGAGAGTCGACCCGGGCGAAGTGCGTCTCGTTGGGGAGGTCGATGCCCGTCACGTCGCCGTAGCCCAGCGCCGTGGCCGCGCTCTGGATGGGCACCTGGCCGTAGCGGGCCTGCTGGTCCCAGAACTGCACGCCCAGGTTGTAGAAGAAGATGTCGCTCGACACGGTGAGCGCCTGCGACACGTTGACCCGGCCCGCGGCCTCGCCGTCGAAGTCGTGGTAGGCGGTGCACCCGACGCCCCCGGTGGCGCACCCCGGGATGGTGTACTGCCCGGTGTCGTCGAAGGTGTAGCCGGGCGAGATGAGCCCGCTCTGCAAGGCGGCGGTGGCGGTGGCCAGCTTGAACGTCGACCCCGGGGTGTAGAGGCCCTGGATGGCGTTGTTGTTGAGCGCCCCCGTGGCCTTGATCTGGTCGTAGTGGGCCGTCGAGATGCCGTTGGTCCACCACGTCGGGTCGTAGGTGGGTGCCGACACGAGCGCCAGCACGGCGCCGGTCTGGGGGTCGATCGCCACCGCCGCGCCGCTCTTCGACGCCCCGTGCAACGAGGCGATCTCGGTGTCGAGCGCCTGCTGCAGGGTCTGCTCCAACCCGGCGTCGATGTTGGTCACGAGGTCCTCGCCCGGGGTGGGGGGCGTCTCGCCCAGGCTCCCCACCACCTGACCGTGCGCGTCGACCTCGACCTTGTCCACCCCGGGCCGGCCCCGCAGGGCCTGCTGGTACTGGTACTCCAGCCCGCTCTGGCCGTACAGATCGCCGAGCTGGTACCCCTGTGACTGGTGGGCGGACAGCTCCTGGCTGGAGATCTGGCCCACGTACCCGAGCATCTGGACTCCGGTCTCGGCGAGCGGGTACGTCCGGTTCGTGTCGGCCACGGCCGAGACCCCGGGGAACATGGCGGCGTGCTCACCGATGTAGAGCACGTCCGCCAGGGGCGCGTTCTGCAGGATGGGGACCGGCTTGTACAGGCTGTACTGCACGTTGGCCAGATCAGCCTGGATCTGTGCGCTCGAGATGCCGAGCAGGGCGGCGAGCTGGCCCACCACCTGGGGATGCTGCTGGGCCGCCACCCGCGACAGCGTGATGTCGCGGGTCACCTGGTCGCCCACCATCACGTCGTCGCTGCGGTCGAGGATGAGCCCGCGCGGGGCGGGCACTTCGACCGGTCGCACCTGGTTGGCCGTGACCGTCTGGGAGTAGGCCGAGGTGTCGAGCACCTGCAGGTACCACAACCGCACGAACATGAGCGAGAACAGGGCCAGCACCACCAGGCCGAGCACGCGCAGGCGCACCACGGTGCGGGGCACCGACGGCTCGCTCACCGACTTCACCCGGTCGACGACGGTGCGGCGGGGGTGCATGCGAGGGCCACGGGGCCCGGTGCTGCGCCCCGGCTTGGGCGCCCGGGGCCTCGGATAGAGGTGCGTGCCCCGCAGGGGATGGCGCAGCCGGGACACGACGGCCCGGGTCGGGCGGGGCGCCCGGGGCGGGCGCCGGGGCGTGTCGGCC
>DATJOV010000015.1:0-5895 GCA_035506735.1 Acidimicrobiales bacterium
ACAAGGAGACCTACCAGTGGGGTGTGGCGCCGAACGCCCCCCGGGGCCGCTCCCCCACCCGTCGCTGAGGGGCCGCCCTCACGTCGTCACGCTGCCGGCGGCCCCGGGGCCGGCCGGACGGCCGAGCGGGCTTCGTCAGGAGGTCGGGATGCCGGTCGGTCCGTAGCGCGACCCGGCCGGTCCGCCGATGGCCGGGAGGGGGTCGGTGGTCGAGGAGATCGGTGTCGAGGTGGCGTCGTGCGACGTCGGGGTGCCGGTCGGTCCGTAGCGCGACCCGGCCGGTCCGCCGATGGCCGGAGCCAGAGTCGTGGTGGTGGTCGTGGTGGCCGCCACCGACGGCGAGACGGCCGGGGCGAGCGTCGACGCCGAGGCGTGCAGCGCAGCGGCCGGCGTGGTGCTCGGAGCCGTCGGGGCCGGCACGGCGGTGGTCACCGGCGCCGCCGGCACGGCGGTGGTGGTGGTGACGTCGACGGCGTCGACGGGGTGGACGGGAGGGGTCTGGTTGGAACCGGAGGACGCGTCGGCACCGTGGTTGCCGGCGAGGAGGACGGAGACCGTCCCGCCGGCGGCGGCGAGGATCACGGTGGAGGCGACGGCGGCGGCGGCGATCCGTCGTTTCATGACGTCAGGCTACGCGGCCGCCATCAACCGTCGGCCAACGTCGTTCCAACGTCTCCCGTACACTCGCCGGCGATGGACCTGGAGGAGATCGAAGCCATCCGTCAGCTCAAGTACCGGTACTTCCGGTTCCTCGACACCAAGCAGTTCGAGGCGCTCGGGGAGCTGCTCACCGAGGACGCCACCACCGCCTACCAGTCCGGCGAGCTGTGCCAGACCGGCAGGGACGCCGTGGTGGCGTTCCTCGAGGAGTCGCTCGGCGACCCCGGCATCGTCACCATGCACAACGGGCACCATCCCGAGATCGTGGGCACCGGTCCGGGTCGGGCCTCGGGGACCTGGTACCTCGAGGACCGGGTGATCGTCCCCGCCCAGGACTTCGAGCTGCACGGCACCGCCCTCTACGGCGACCGCTACGTGAAGGAGGGCGACGCCTGGCGCATCGCCCACACCGGCTACGACCGCATCTTCGAGGAGCACCGTCGCTACTCCACGGGCGAGGTGCTCTCGGTGCGGGCCGGCGGGACCACCACCTCCTTCCCCCCCGCCTGAGACGCCACGGCGGCCCGGGAGGGCCCGGGTCAGGGGACGAGGACGACCTTCCCGGCGACCGAGCGGTCCAGGAGCCCGGCCATGACGGCGGCGGCGTCGCCCAGGGGCCGCTCCACGGGCTCCACGGGGTGGATGCGGCCCGTCCCGATCATCTCGATGAGCTCGTCCAGGAGGGCCCGGTTGGCGGCGGGATGGCCCATGGCCCACGCCCCCCAGTCCACCCCCACCACCGAGCGGTTGTGGAGGAGCACCTGGTTGAGGGGGACCGAGGCGATGGGTCCCGAGGCGAAGCCCACCACGCAGAAGCGGCCGAAGGTCCTCGTGGCCCGCAGGGCCGGCTCGCTGTGGCGCCCGCCCACCGGGTCGACCACCACGTCGGCCCCCCCGCCGGTGACGTGGCGCACCGTGGTCTTGAGGTCCTCGCGCTCGTAGGCCACCACGGTCTCGGCCCCCATGGCCCGGGCCGCCTCCAGCTTGGCGTCGCTCGAGGCGGCGGCGACGACCCGGGCGCCGAGGGCCACCCCGACGTCGACGGCAGCCAGCCCGATGCCCCCGCCGGCGCCGAGGACCAGCAGCCACTCGCCCTCGCCCAGCTGGGCCCGGCGGGTCAGGGCGAACCACGCCGTGCTGTAGCTCTGGATGAAGGCCGCCGCCTGGCCGAAGCTGAGTGAGGCCGGGATGGCGTCGAGGGCCTCGGCCCGCACCACCACCTGGTCGGCGAAGGCGCCGAAGCCGGTCATGGCCATGACCCTGTCGCCCACCGCCACCCGGGTGACGCCCTCGCCCACGGCCGACACCACCCCGGCGATCTCGCCCCCGGGGACGTACGGCGTGGCCGGCTTGATCTGGTAGCGGCCCTGGCAGATGAGACCGTCGACGTAGTTGGCCCCCGCCGCCCGCACCTCCACGAGGGCGTGGCCGGGCCCGGGGACCGGGACGGGGCGCTCCTCCACCACGACCTTGTCGAGGGACCCGAGCTCCCTGCACACCACCACCCGCACGGGCGGCGACACTACCGGGTGGGAACTCCTTGCACCGGGAGTGCAAGTTTCTTAGGATTCGCACGTGGTCCTCCCGGTCGGCACGACGCTCGACGACGCCGGGGGTGCGCCTGCGGCCACCGGCGTGGCCGGGGCCGACGGGCGCCGGGCCCGGGGGGAGCGCACCCGGAGGTCCCTGGCCGAGGCCGTCCTGGGCCTGCTCGAGGAGGGGGACGTCCGGCCCACGGCCCGGCGCATCGCCGAGCGCGCCGGGGTCTCGCTGCGCCTGGTCTTCCACCATTTCGCCGACCTCGACGCCATCCTGCTGGCCGCCGTGGCCATCCAGGAGGAGCGCCACTGGCGACCCCACCTCCGGCCCCTCGACCCGGCCCTGGCGCCGGCCGAGCGGGTGCGGACGGTGGTGCGCCAGCGGACCCGGATCTACGCCGCCACGGCGCCGGTGCGCCTCGCCGCCGCCCATCTCGCCCACGAGTCGCCCGCCGTGGCGGCCCAGGTCGCCCGGGGACGCCAGGCCCTGCGCCGCCACCTGGCCGCCGCCTTCGCCCCCGAGCTGGCGCCGCTGGCGGCGGGACCGGCCACCCGTCTCCTCGACGCCCTCGACGCCGCCACGACGTGGGAGACGTGGGACCACCTGCGGCGCCTGGGTCGCAGCGACGCCGCCTGCCGGCGCACCATGACCGACCTGGCCGAGGCCGCCCTCCTCCTCGCCCGTCGCCCGGGCACGGCCCCGGAGGTGGGGCGGTGAAGGTCCTGCGCACCCCCGACGACCGCTTCGCCGGCCTGCCCGGCTTCGCCTTCGCCCCCCACTACGTGGATGTGCCGTGCGGGGACGGGTCGGGGAGTCTGCGGGTCCACCATCTCGACGAGGGACCCTCGTCCGCCCGGGAGACCGTGCTCCTGCTCCACGGCGAGCCGTCGTGGGGCTATCTCTACCGCACCATGGTCCCCGTGCTGGTCGAAGCCGGCTTCCGGGTGGTGGTCCCCGACCTGGTGGGCTTCGGGCGCTCCGACAAGCCGGCGCTGCGCACCGACTACACCTACGCCCGGCACGTGGAGTGGATGCGGGCGGCGCTGTTCGACGCCCTGGGCCTGGAAGGGGTCACCCTGGTGGGCCAGGACTGGGGCGGTCTGGTGGGGCTGCGCCTGGTGGCCGAGCATCCCGAGCGCTTCCGCCGGGTGGTGGCGGCCAACACCGGCCTCCCCACCGGGGACACCCCCATGAGCGAGGCCTTCTTCGCCTGGCAGCGGTTCTCCCAGGACGTCCCCGAGCTGCCGGTGGGCCGCATCGTGGACGGGGGGTGCGTGAGCGAGCTCCCGCCCGAGGTCGTCGCCGCCTACGACGCCCCCTTCCCCGACGAGTCCTTCAAGGAGGGGGCGCGCCAGTTCCCCGTGCTCGTCCCCACCCGGCCCGACGATCCCGCCGCCGAGGCCAACCGCCGGGCGTGGGACGTCCTGCGGCGCTTCGACCGGCCCTTCCTGTGCGCCTACAGCGACCGCGATCCCATCACGGGCGGGGCCGACCGCCTCTTCCGTGAGCAGGTGCCGGGGGCGGCGGGCCGGGACCACCCCACGATCACGGGCGGGGGGCACTTCCTCCAGGAGGACCAGGGCCCCGCCCTCGCCGCCGTCGTGGCGGACTTCGTGGGCGCCACCCCCACCACCTGAGGACACCCCACCCGAGCACGTCGATCGGAGCAGCCATGGGCCGCAAGATCCTGTTCGTCACCACCGACCAGCAGCGCTTCGACGCCCTGGGGTGCACGGGCAACACGGTGGCCCGCACCCCGGTGATCGACGCCCTGGCGGCGCAGGGCATCGTCTACCACCGCGCCCACAACCAGAACACGGTGTGCACGCCGGCGCGCTCGACCATGATCACCGGCCAGTACGTGCGCACCCACGGCGTGGTGGCCAACGGCATCCCCCTGCCCGGCGACGCCCCCTCGATCGCCGCCCACCTCCACGACGCCGGCTACCGCACCGCCCTGGTCGGCAAGGCCCACTTCCAGCCCGCCTTCGACCCCGAGGGCAAGTGGCGCGAGAACACCCTGGCGGGCGAGGGCTCCACCGGGCCCTACCGCGGGTTCGACCACGTCGAGCTGGCCATGCACGGCTACCTGCGGCGCTGGCACTACGACACCTGGCTCGAGGCGCACGGCCCGCAGTGGCTCGACGCCTACTACCCCCTCGTCACCATGGCCAGCATGGGGCTGAACGACGAGGGCGGGGGGGACACCGACGCCCCCGAGGTCAAGCACAACCCCATCCCCCGGGACCTCTACCACACCGACTGGGTGGCCCAGCGCACCGTGGCCTGGCTCGACTCCCTCGACGCCGCCGACGACTGGTTCTGCTGGATGAGCTTCCCCGACCCCCACCATCCCTGGGACCCGCCCGTCGACGAGGTGCGGGCCCGGGTCGACTGGCACCAGCTCGACCTTCCCCCCGGGCACCCGGGCTCGAGCGACAAGATCATCGAGATCCTGGCCCGCAAGCCCCACCACTGGCTCGACTGGTACGAGGGGCGCTTCCAGAACATGGAAGGCGGCCCCATGCGCTTCGTCCCGGCCAAGATGACGCACGACCAGGTGCGGGAGGTCAACGCCCTGGTCCACGTGGAGAACGAGCTCATCGACGAGGCCCTGGGCCGGGTCCTGGCCCGCATCGAGGCCCGGGGATGGGGGGCGGACACCGACGTGGTGTTCACCACCGACCACGGCGAGCTCCAGGGCGACTTCGGCCTCCTCTTCAAGGGGCCCTACCACGTGGACGCCCTCATGCGCGTCCCCCTCGTGTGGCGCCCGGCGCCGAGTGCCGGCGTCGCCCCCGCCGCCGTGCACGAGCCGGTGGGCCACGTCGACCTGGCCCCCACCTTCTGCGCCATCGCCGGCACCGCCGTCCCCGACTGGGCCCAGGGCCGGGCCCTTCCCGCCGCGCCGGGCTCGGACCGCCAGTGGGCCATCACCGAGTGGGACAGCCAGTTCGCCCACATCGGCATGCGCCTGCGCTCGATCTACCGCGACGGGTGGCTGTGCACCGCCTACGAGGAGGGCCCCCTCTACGCCGGGACCGAGGGCGAGCTCTACGACCTGGCCGAGGACCCCCGGCAGTGGCAGAACCTGTGGGACGACCCCGGCTACCGGGCCCGGCGCGACGAGCTCGTCACCGACCTCTACGACAACCTCCCCCCCGAGCGGGCCACCAGGCTGGAGGTGGAGGCGCCGGTCTAGGACGCCGGCGCCGGCTGGGCCGGCTCGTCGGGGGGGCGCCCACGACCGTGCTCACCCGGACGGCAGGGGCAGTGGGTCGTCGACGCCGTGGTTGAAGCCGCGCAGCACCGGGCCCCCGCCACCCCAGCCGATGGTGGTGACCGACGCCGTGGCCAGGTAGAGGTGCCACACCGCCGTCTCCTCGGCCCCGAGGGCCCAGGCCACGGCGGCCTTGATGGGCGAGACGTGGCTGACCACCACCACGTCCTCGGGCCCCCGGGCGCCCTCGCCGTCCCGGGCGAACAGCTCCTCGCAGGCGGCCCGGACCCGCGTCCCCACCTCGGCCAGGGTCTCGCCCCCGGGGGGACGGAAACCGGGGTCGGCCCGCCAGCGCCGCCACAGCTCGGGGGGCACGTCGGCCAGGGCGCAGCCGTCGAGCTCCCCGTAGTCGAGCTCGATCCAGCGGGCGTCGATCTCGACGGGGAGCCCGAGCCCGAGCGCGGCGGCGCTGTCGC
>DATJOV010000016.1:0-8985 GCA_035506735.1 Acidimicrobiales bacterium
AGATCTGGTGAGCGCTCTATACCCGCAAACCCCGGCTTTCTCACCCGAATTAGAGTCCCGCCGCGGCGCCGCTAGCCTGTCGGGCCGTGCTCTCCCGCAGGGACGACATCCGCAACGTGGCGATCGTGGCCCACGTCGACCACGGCAAGACCACCCTGGTCGACGCCATGCTGCGGCAGTCCGGGGCCTTCCGGGCCAACCAGGAGGTGGCCGAGCGCGTCCTCGACTCGGGTGACCTCGAGCGCGAGAAGGGCATCACCATCCTGGCCAAGCACACCGCCGTGCGCTACGGCGACGTGACCATCACCATCGTGGACACCCCCGGCCACGCCGACTTCGGGGGCGAGGTGGAGCGGGCCCTGGCCATGGTGGACGGGGTGCTGCTGCTGGTGGACGCGTCCGAGGGCCCCCTGCCCCAGACCCGCTTCGTCCTGCGCAAGACCCTCGAGGCGAGGCTGCCCGTGGTGGTGGTGGTGAACAAGATCGACCGGGCCGACGCCCGCATCGCCGAGGTGGTGCACGAGATCGAGGAGCTCTTCCTCGACCTCGACGCCGACGTCGAGCAGATCGACTTCCCCGTCCTCTACGCCGAGGCCCGGGCCGGGCGGGCCGGGACCGCCCCCGACAACGTGGCCCCGGACCTGGGGCCGTTGTTCGAGGCCATCGTGGCCAGCGTGCCCGCCCCCCGCTACCGGCCCGGGGCCCCCCTCCAGGCCCTGGTCACCAACCTCGACGCCTCCCCCTACCTGGGGCGCCTGGCCGTGTGCCGCCTCCACAACGGGTCCATGCGGCGGGGGGAGACCGTGGCCTGGTGCCGCCTGGACGGCTCGGTGCAGCGGGGCAAGGTCACCGAGCTCTACGTCTCCAAGGCCCTCGACCGGGTGGAGACCGACGAGGTCGGTCCGGGGGAGATCGCGGCGGTGGCGGGCTTCGACGACATCACCATCGGCGAGACCCTGGCCGACGTCGAGGCTCCCCGGCCGCTGCCCGCCATCCTGGTGGACGAGCCCAGCCTGGCCATGACCGTGGGCATCAACACCTCGCCCCTGGCGGGGCGGGACGGCTCCAAGCTCACGGCCCGCATCCTGAAGGGCCGCCTCGACGCCGAGCTGGTGGGGAACGTGTCGCTGCGGGTCCTCCCCACCGAGCGGCCCGACGCCTGGGAGGTCCAGGGGCGGGGCGAGCTCCAGCTGGCGGTGCTGGTCGAGACCATGCGCCGCGAGGGGTTCGAGCTCACCGTGGGCAAGCCCCAGGTGGTGACCCGCACCGTCGACGGGGTCGTGCACGAACCCATGGAGCGCCTGGCCGTGGACGTGCCCGAGGGGTACCTGGGCGTGGTCACCCAGCTGCTGGCCCTGCGCTTCGGCCGGCTGGTGGAGATGGTCAACCACGGCACGGGCTGGGTGCGCATGGACTACCGGGTCCCGGCCCGGGGACTGGTGGGGTTCCGCACCGAGTTCGTGGTGGAGACCCGGGGGACGGGGATCCTCCACCACGTCTTCGACGGCTGGGAGCCCTGGCACGGGGAGCTGCGGGTCAGGCGCAACGGATCCATGGTGGCCGACCGCAGCGGCACCACCACCACCTACGCCCTCATGGCCCTGGAGCAGCGGGGGACGATGCTCGTGGGCCCGGGCACCGAGGTCTACGAGGGGATGGTGGTGGGGGAGAACTCCCGCACCGACGAGATGGACGTGAACCCCACCCGGGAGCGCAAGCTCACCAACATGCGCTCCTCCACCGCCGAGGAGCTCGAGCGCCTCACCCCCCACCTCCAGCTCTCGTTGGAGCAGGCCCTCGAGTTCATCGGCGAGGACGAGTGCGTGGAGGTCACCCCGTCGGCGGTGCGGCTGCGCAAGGTGACCCTGGACCAGGCCACCCGGGGCCGCCTGCGGGGCCGCAAGCAGTCCCGGGGCTGAGCGGCCCGGGGCTGAGCGGCCCGGTCCCCCGGGGACACCCGGCCCCGCACCCCCCGGCGCTTGGCACTCCCGGGCCGGGGGCGCCATCATGGTCGGGGGGGTCGTGTCGTCCGGGCACAGGGGACGGAGGACACCGCCCGCTGGGGGGGGACCATGTCGAATGCCAACGCCGGGGACCGGCGCTTCCGGCCGCCCGAGGCGCGCCTCACGCCGGAGTGCCGACTGTGCTGGCGTCCGATCGTGCTCGAGCACGGGCACATCGAGACCACCGAGCAGCACGTCTACGTGCGCTGCCCGCACTGCGGGGGATCGTTCCCGATCCGCCGCTCGGACCATCAGGCGCTCTTGGAGCGGCCCTCGCTGCGGTTGATGTAGCGGACCCCGTCCGGTGACGGGCGGGGCTAGAGCCCCCGGAGCAGTCCGGGGGCGGCCAGGCGCTGCACCACGGCCTCGAGGGGGCCGGCGGCGGCCGTGTGGCCCAGGGCGACGTGGGCCCGCAGCACCAGGGCGTCGGCCACGCTCTCGGGTGACGGGGGCGGGGCCGGGAGCCCGGCGTCGGTGCCGCCGATCTCGGCCTCCAGGGCGGCGGCGGCCGCCACCGAGGGCCGGGCGTCGAGGGCCCGGGCCGCCTCGGCGGCCCGCCGCACCCAGGGTCGGGCCTCCTCCCCCTGGCCCGCCACCACCAGGGCGGCCCCGTTGATCAGGCCGGCCAGCTCCCCGATGATGCCCAGGGGCGGGGGCCCCTCGCCCCGGCGCCGGGCCAGGGCCTCCTCCAGCCGGCCGGCCAGGAGGAGCTCCGCCTCGATGACGAGCTGGGCCATGCCCACCACGGGATCGGTGGAGGGCCCGGGGGGGTAGGGAGGGGCGGCGGCGACCGCCCCGTCGGCCACGGTGACCGAGAACTCCGCCGCCCACCCCAGCCAGGGGTTGGCCCCGTCGGCGGCGGCGGCGGCCCGCTGGAGGGCGGCGGTGTAGCGGGCGGCGGCCTGGCGGCGACCGCCGAACCGGGCCATGACGGCCAGATGGCTCCAGGCATGGGTGGCCAGGTCGGCGGCACCGAGGTCCTCGGCCATCTCGGCCATGCGGGTGGCGAAGCCCTCGGCCGTGGCCGTGTCGGCGGCGCCCCCCCACAGCGAGCGCAGGAAGTGGTGCCAGGCCAGGGTGGTGAGCGTGGTCATCTGGCGTGAGCGGTCACCGGTCTGGTCGGCGAATCGGAGGGCCTCGTCGAGCCACTGGGGCACACGGCGGTCGGTGGGCTTGGCCAGGCACAGGAAGGAGGCGGCGGCCACGCCGCCCGTGCGGTCGCCGAGCTGGTCGAACATGGCCAGGCCCCGCTCGAGCTCCTCGCCCGCCCGGTCCAGCTGGCTCAGGTAGAAGTGGGCCACCCCGGTGTTGGCGTGGCCCCAGGCCGCCTTGTCGGCCTGGCCCAGGGCGTGCCACCGGGCGGTGACGTCCTGGAGGCGGGGGACGGCCCAGCCCGGGTCGGTGAAGACCCGGGCGTTGGCGGCGATGTGGTCGCGCTCCACCGCCAGGGCCGGGTCGGCGGGGTCGTCCTCCACCGCCGCCAGGGTGGCCACGGCGTCGTCGATCTTGCCGCACATGGCCTGCACCCGGGCCATGTCGAGGAGGACGGCGGGGCGCCGGCACCCCCGCGCCACGGCCCGCTCGAAGAGGCGCAGGGCGTCGAGGTGGCGCGAGGCGGCCAGGAAGGTCCGCCCCGCCTCGGCCAGGGCCTCGGCCGCCTCGGCCGCCACGGCATCGTCGTGGGCCAGGAAGCGGGCGGCGCGGTCGAGGTGGCGGGCCCGCTCGTCGGGCTCCTGGGCCGCCCCCGCCGCCCGCCGGTGCAGCTCCCCCCGGACGTTGCGGGGGAGGGTCTCGTAGGCGACCTCCCGCAGCAGGGCGTCCACGGCGTCGACGCGGCCCTCGTGGTCCTGGCGCACCAGGCCGGCCTCGGCCAGGCCCCGGAGCTGGGTGCCGGCGTCGGGCACCCCCAGGGCCCCGAGCTGCTCGGCCGTGGAGGCCCCCAGGACGGCGATGTGCTGCAGGGCCGACTTCTGCCCGGGCTCCAGGGCGTCGAGGCGGGCGGCCAGCAGGGCCTGGAGGGTGGCCGGGATGGCGGCGTGGGCGGTGAGCCGGTACTGGGGGCCGTCGGCCACCAGGAGGCCCCGGGAGCGTGCCATGGAGACCAGCTCCCGGAGGTAGAGGGGATTGCCCGCCGCCCGGGTGACCAGGAACTCGGCCGCCTCGGGGGCCAGGGGCGTGGCACCGGCGAAGCCGCCCGCCAGGGCCACCGCCTCCGGGCCGGAGAGGGGCCCGAGCCGCACGGTGGTGGCGGCGGGGAAGGCGTTGAGCCACTCACCGGGTTCGGTCCGTCCCGTCAGGACGGTGAGGAGGGGCACGTGCTGGAGGCGGCCCGCCACGTCGCTCAGGACCTCCAGGGAGCGGTCCCCGCTGCGGTGCATGTCGTCGATGGCGATGAGCAGGGGGCGGTCGGCCCCCTTGGCCTGGAGCAGCCGGGTGAGGGCCCACACCTGCTCCTGGTGCATGGCGGCGGGGTCGATCTCCTTGAGCGAGGCGTCGAGCTCGCCCGCGATGGAGCGGATGCGCACGTCCACCTCGGCGTCCCCCGTCGAGCCCAGCTGCTGCACCACCTCGGCCGCCACCCGCACGCCCCCCATGGCCCCGTACCCGGGGTAGGTGGCCCGCACCACGGTCCCCTCCCGCTCGGCCAGGCGCACCAGCTCCTCGGTGAGCCGGGACTTGCCCACCCCGGCCTCGCCGCACACCAGCACCACGTGGGGCCGGCGGTCGCCACGGACCCGGCGCCACAGGCTCTCCAGGAACACGAGCTCGTCCTGGCGGCCCACCAGGGGGAGGGCGGCGTCGGGCTGGACGTGGCGGCCGGCCAGGGCCAGGGCCTCCCACACCTCGACCGGCTCACGTTTGCCCTTCAACAGGACGGGCTGGCGACGGCGGAATCGGATCCGCCCCCCGGCCAGCTCGGTGGTGAGCGGCCCGCACAGCACCTCGCCCGGGGCGGCCGCCTTCTCGAGGCGGGCCGCCACGTTGACGGTGTCGCCGATGACGGTCATGGCGCCCTCGTGGCCGACGGTGGTGGCCATGACCTCCCCCGAGTTGACGCCGATGGCGAAGACGAGGTCCCCGCCCAGGTGACGCATGGCCAGGGCGGCGGCCACGGCCCGCTCGGCGTCGTCGTCGTGGGCCACGGGGACCCCGAACACGGCCATGACCGAGTCCCCCATGTACTTGTCGACGGTGCCCCCGTGCTCGGCCACGACGTTGCCGAGCTCCCGGAAGGCGGCGTCGACCATGCGGGCCACCACCTCGGGGTCGGTGCGCTCGGCCAGGGAGGTGAAGCCCACCACGTCGGCGAAGAGCACGGTGGCGAGCTTGCGCTCCTCCACCGCCACCGGCCCCACCACGGGAGCCCCGGTGCCCTGCGCCGCCCCGCACTGGCCGCAGAAGCGCTGGTCGGCGCCGATCGGGGCGCCGCACGCGCCGCATCCCGTCAGGTCGAGCTTGGAGCCGCACCCCCCGCAGAACCGGAACCCGTCCGGGTTGGGGGTGGCGCATGTTGAGCACGTGGGCACGCGCCACAACGGTACCGCCGTCCCGGCCCCGGAGCGCCCGGGGCCGGTGGCGCCGGGGCCCGCCTCACTCCGGAGCGTGGCAGACGGCCTCGACGTTGTTGCCGTCGGGATCGCGCACGAAGGCCCCGTAGTAGGTGGGGTGGTACTCGGGCCACAGGCGCGGGGGGTGGAGGACCTCGGCCCCGCACGCCACGGCGGCGGCGAAGAAGGCCCGCACGGCGGACCGGTCCGGCGCGGCGAAGGCGAGGTGGATCTCGCGGGTGGGGGAGGCGACCGTCACGGGCCCCACCCAGAAGCTGGGCCGGCCCATGACCCCGTAGCCGATGACGCCGCCGAACTCCATGACCCGGGACCCCCCCAGGGGGGCCAGGACGGCGTCGAAGAAGGCGGCACTGGCGGCGACGTCGTCACACTGCACCGACAGGTGGTCGACGAGGTGGTCGGGCACGGCCCCAATGTACCCAGGGGCGCCGTCCCGGCCCCGGGCGGGTGGGGCGCCGCCCCCGTGCGACCCCGGGGGGGCCGAAGGTCGCACAGAGCGGCCGCCCTCGGAACGAGGTGTCGACCTTCGCCGGCCCGCTCGTGTCGGTTGGCCCCGACGACCGGCCCGTTGGCGGATGCCGCGATCCCCGTCCGGGGTGGGTGCTCGACGCACTCGCTCGGGAGTCCGGGCGAGAGCCCCACCCCGTCCACCATCCTCCTCTGGCCCTGGGGATCGCAACTGGAAAAGCTGGGGATTTGCGCCGTTCCGGCCTGCACCTCCCGGGAGCCGTGGCGGCGGGGGATCATGGGGGCTCGCCGGCGACCACGGCGAGCGACCGCCGGGGCGCAGGGCGGGTGGACCGGAACGGAGGACGGATGACAGCAGGTGGGCCGGCAGGTGCGACGGCGCAGGGTGCGCCATCCGAGGCGGGACCGGCGGCGGTGTTCCGGCACGTCGACGACGAGGACCTCGGCTGGCAGCAGGTCAAGGCGGTGCGCCGGGCCGACGGCACCGTGGCCTCGGTGTGGGAGAAGTGGCTGGCCTTCTCGCCCGACCCGCTCTACCTGTCGTTGTGGGCCCGGTGGGACCCCGGCGTCGTGGTGCGACGCCACGGCCATTTCAGTCCCCACGTCCTGATCGTGGTGGAGGGCGAGGTGTGGTGCGGTGGGCGGCACTGCCCGGCCGGGACGCACATCGAGCTCCCCCTGGGGGCCGCCTTCGGGCCCTTCGTGGCCGGGCCGGCCGGGGCCGTGCTGTTCGAGGTGATGATGGGCGACCCCCGCTCCTGGGGTGACGACCCCGAGGCGTTCCAGCGGGCCCTGGCCGAGCACGGGGCCGAGGAGCTGCCCGACCCCGCCATCGCCCTGCCGGCCTGGCTCGAGGACCTCCGGGGGCGGTGGGCCGTGCAGGATCCGGTCCCGGGGGGCCCTCCCGGCGCCGGGGCCCCCGAGGTCAGCGCGTCCCCATGAGGCCCAGGACGGCCAGGGCGGCCGCTCCCGCCGCCGGCGCCGAGAGCAGGCCGAGGGCGGCGGCGCGGGCCACCGGGGCCCGGGCACCGGCCTGGACGGCGGCCTGACGCCACAGCACCCACGACAGGGAGCCGGTGAGGAAGAGGTTGGGTCCGATGTCGAGCCCCACCAGCAGGGCCAGGGGCCGGGGGGGCACCCGGGCCGCCAGCAGGGAGGCCGCCGGGAGGTTGTTGACCGTCACGCTGGCCAGGGCACCGAGGGCCGCCGTGCCCCAGGCGTCGAGGTGGGACAGCAGCTGGGCCGGGCCGGACCAGGCCCGCCCCACGGTGCCGAGGGCGACGGCCACGCCGAGCAGGCCCACCAGCACGGGCAGCCCGAGCACGGGCAGGGCCCGGGAGGTCGGGCGGCCGTGCACCACGCCCGACAGCACCACCGCCACCACCCCCACGGCGACCACGGGGAGGGCGGGGGACGCCACGGCCACCACCAGCACCGCCACGGCGGCCACGGCGGCGGCGCCGATGCCCAGGCCGGTGCCCCCCGGGCCGCCCCCCTCGGGGGACACGTCGGGGACGGGTCCGGCCCGCGCCGGCCCCCGGGACCGCCCCCGGGCCAGGCCCACCACGAGGGCGGTGACCACCACGGCCGTGGCCGAGGCGGGCGCGGCCCGCGCCAGGAAGACCCGGCCCGAGAGATGGAGGTGGCCGAGGACGATGAGGTTGGTGAGGTTGGCCCCGGGGAGGAGGAGCGAGGCGGCGTTCGACACCAGGAGGACCATCACCACCAGGGTGGTGTCGTCACCGGCGCCGGGACGCCGGCGCCGGGCGGTGTGCACCAGCACCGGGGTGAGGAAGGCCACCGAGGTGTCCAGGTTGAGCACGCTCGTCACCAGTGCCACCAGGACGACCGACGCCCCGAACACGACCGGGCCGCGACGCGACAGCCGGGCCAGGCCGGTCCCGGCCCGGGCGAAGAGGCCGTCCTCGTCGGCCACGAGGCCCACGAGGAGCAGGCCGGCCACGAGGACGAAGGGGGACCAGTCCTGGGCCGCCGCCCGGCGGGCCGCCCCGGCGTCGAGGAGGGCGGCTGCCCCGGCCCCGGCCCCGCCCACCCCGGCCAGGACCCACGCGGCAGGGACCCGCCCTCGGACCCGGGCCCACGGGGGCGGCCGGCGGTCGGGGACGAGCGTGGTCACAGGAGGGACGGGCGGCGAGGTGCGGCGCACGGACGCCACCGACCTCATACCCCGGCCTCCGACGGCGTACGCACCGGGTCGAGCGCCGGTCCCGGCCTCGGACCCCTCCCTATGATGCGGGCGCGGGAGCGAAAGGGGGCGGGATGAGCGATCTCCAGGGCCGGCCGGCCCCGTCGGACCCGTCGGCCCCGCCTGGCTCGGCCCCCGCCCCGGCTCCCGGGTCCGTGCCCCCCGTGCCTCCCCACCTCCCGCCCCTCCCCGTGGTGGCCCCGGTCGACCGTCTCTACGCCGCCTGGCAGCGGCGGGGCGAGACCGACTACCTCTTCGACTTCTGGACCGCCCTGGGCTGGACCGTCCTCACCGCGGGGGGGTTCTGGTTCTACGTGCTCTTCCAGCTCGTGCGGCGCCTGCGCGACCACCACGCCCGACGGCGGGAGCTGCTCGGGGCGGCCCTGGCCTTCGCCTGGGAGCAGGCGTGGCGGCGGGGCGTGGCCGACGAGCTCACCCCGTCGTTCGAACGGGCCGCTGCCCATCTCGAGGCCATGGGCGACGTGGGCCGCGACGGCCGCGACCCCGCCGTGTGGGTGGCGCTGTCGGTCGTGAGCGGAGGGCTCCTCGGCGTCCTCGCCTTCGTGGTCATGGACCGTGACCTCATCGCCCACGACCGCATCGAGGCCGCCGTGGAGTACGAGCTGTGGGCGATCTTCGGGCGCCTGGGGGTCGAGGTCCCGGGACCCGACGCCCGGCGGGTGAAGGGCCCCGACCGGTACGGGCTGCGGATCCTGGCCCTCGTGGCCACGGCCGGGCT
>DATJOV010000017.1:0-8630 GCA_035506735.1 Acidimicrobiales bacterium
CAGCAGGGGCGGCCGGCCCAGACGGCCGATCTCGGAGGGGTGGCGCCACAGGCGGTCCTCGGGGGACAACCAGCCGAGCTGGGGATCCCCCGCCTCGTCCCCTTCGCCGTGGGCCTCAGGCTCCTCGGGGAGGTCCCCCCCGGTGAACGAGTCACCGTTTCCCATCAGGCCCGAGGTTACTGGCGGGTCCTTCGGAAGGGACGTCGCGGGAGTCACACCGTACGATGGCGCCCGTGCGGGCAGGGCGACGTGGCTAGGGACCTCGCCATCGATCTCGGCACGGCCAACACCCTCGTGTACGCGCGCGGGAAGGGCATCGTCCTCAATGAGCCGACGGTGATCGCCCTCAACACCCGGACCCAAGAGGTGCTGGCCATGGGCCAGGACGCGTGGCAGATGATCGGGAGGACCCCGGGCTACATCGTGGCGGTCCGCCCCCTGCGCCAGGGCGCCATCACCGACTTCGACGTCACCGAGCGCATGATCCGCCTGCTCCTGCACCGCTGTGGCGTGTCACGCCTCAATCGGCCGAGGGTGCTCATCTGCGTCCCCTCCGCCATCACCAGCGTGGAGCGTCGGGCCGTGAAGGAGGCCACCCGGCGGGCCGGGGCGTCGGCCGCGTACCTCATCGAGCAGCCCATGGCGGCGGCCATCGGCGCCGGCCTGTCGATCCACGAGCCCATCGGCAACATGGTCGTCGACGTCGGCGGCGGCACCTCGGAGACGGCCGTGATCTCCTTGGGGGGCGTCGTCGCCTCCGAGGCCATCCGCTGCGGTGGCTTCGACATCGACGCTGCCATCCAGACCTTCGTCCGGCGCGAGCACGGTGTCGCCATCGGGGAGCGCACCGCCGAGGAGATCAAGCTGGCCATCGGCTCCGCCGCCCCCTACGGCGCCGAGATGAAGGCCGAGGTGCGCGGGCGCGAGCTCATGACGGGGATGCCCAAGACGGTGGTGCTCTCGCCCGGCGAGGTCCGGGCCGCGGTGGAGGACCAGATCCGCCAGATCATCGCCGCCGCCGTGGACTGCCTGGGCGGGGCCCCCCCCGAACTGGCCCAGGACATCATCTTCCAGGGCATTCACCTGGTCGGGGGCGGGGCCTTGCTGCGGGGCATGGCCCGGCGCCTGGCCAACGAGACGGCCGTCCCCGTCCACATGGTGGACACCCCGCTCGAGTGCGTGGCGCTCGGTGCCGGGCACTGCCTGGAGTCCTTCGACAGCCTGCGCCAGCTGTTCGTGGCGGCCGAGGCCTGAGCGGCGCTCGAGCGCCGGGCCGGCCGGTGCCGACGCGCCGGGGCGCCGTCACGGTCCCGGCGCCAGCAGCTCCTCGGCCACCTGGCGGACCTGCCAGTCGCGGTCGGCCAGGCACCGGCGCAACCCCTCGTCGGCCCGGGGGTCCTCGAAGGCGGCCAGGGCCACGGCGGCGCGCCGGCGCACGGCGGGCTTGTCGTCCAGGCCCCCCAGCACGGCGGCCAGGGCGACGTCGCGCTCCCCCTGGCCCGAGGCACCGTCCCCGCCCGCCAGGGCGCCCAGGGCGGCCACGGCCGCCTCGCGGCACAGGGCCTCGGGGTGGTGGCGGGCCGCCTCGGCCAGGGCCGTCACCACCGCCCCCCGCCCCATCGCTCCGGCCTCGCCCAGGGCCGCCGCCGCCGCCTCGGCCACGGACCACTCGCCGTCGGTCCCGAGCACCCGCACCAGGGTCGCCACCAGCGCGCCGGTGGGGGCCGGGCCGGCCAGCATCGGGCCGGCGAGGGTGCAGGCCCGGCGTCGTACCCCGGCGTCCCCGTCGCCCAGGGCGGCCACCACGGTGTCGGCCGAGAGGGCGCCCAGGCGCGCCAGCGCGCCCAGGCCGGCGGCGCGCACCGCCGGGTCGGGATGGGCGGCCGCCTCGGCGGCGGCGCCGGGGTCGCCCACGTGGCCGGCCAGCACGGCCCGGCGCCGGGCGCCCTCGCCGCCGGGGGGAACCGTGGCAGGCTGGTGCGTCGCTCGTCGCGGGCGTCCCGCCTCTGGCTCCATGTCGACCTCGCAATCCACGCTACCGCCGGCCACCGAACCGGTCGCCCCGAGACGCCGCCGCTGGCCCGTGGTGCTGGTGGTGGCGCTCGTCCTCGTGGTGGGGTTCGTCATCGCCGCCTCGGTCATCTCCGTGCCCGACTACTCCCTGGTGCCGGGCACCGCCCTGCCGGTGTCCCAGCTCATCTCCGTGCCGAAGGACCAGCACCACGTGGTCAGGGGCCAGGTCCTGCTGACCGACGTCGGGGTCACCAACCTGAAGCTCATCGGCTTCATCGCCGCCCAGTTCGACTCCGACGCCACCGTGGTCCACACCTCGGACCTCACCGGCGGTGTGCCCGTGAGCGAGTTCGACCCCGAGGGCACCGTGGACATGGAGGAGTCGCAGCTCACGGCCGAGAGCGTGGCCCTGCGCCAGCTCGGGTACGCCGTGCCCGAGCACGACGTCGGGGTCACCGTGTACGTGATCGGCCCCGGCACCCCGGCGTGGAGCGCCCTCAAGGTCGGTGACGTGATCACCGCCGTCGACGGCACGCCCACCACCGACCCCACCCAGCTGCAGGCCGCCATCCGCTCCCATCGCCCCGGGGACACCGTCACCCTCCAGGTGGGGAGCATCACCAAGCCCACACCGGGCCGACCCGTCTCGGTGCGGCTCTCCTCCACGGTGGTGGCGAGCACGTCGGAGGTGCACGGCAGGTCCGTGACGACCAGGACGAAGGTGGCCCTCCTCGGCATCGGCGACCCCGCCGCCCCCTACGTGGCGGCCATGGGGACCCAGCCCGCCTACGACTTCCCCTTCAAGGTGGACATCGACAGCGACGACATCGGGGGCCCCTCGGCCGGGCTGGCCTTCACCCTGGGCATCATCAACACCCTGAGCAACGGGCACCTGACGGGGGGCCGCACCATCGCCGCCACCGGGACCATCGACCCCGACGGCTCGGTGGGCGACGTGGGCGGGGTCAAGCAGAAGACGGTGGCGGTGGAGCAGGCCGGGGCGTCGGTCTTCTTCGTCCCCGTCCAGGAGCTCGCCGTGGCGCGGTCCATGGCCACCCCCGGCCTCAGGGTCTACGCCGTGTCGTCGGTGGGCCAGGTCCTCCACGACCTGCGCCACCTGGGCGGCGTGGTGGGCACCGACATCACCGGTCCCCGCCCCGGTCCCGGGGGCCACAGCGTGCCCACCGACTGGCAGCAGTCACCCTGGAGCTGAGGGGGCCCGGGAGCCGACGGCACCCTGGCCACCGGCCCCGAACGGGCGTCGTAGGCTCTGGCCATGCCCGAGGAGCGCCTCACCATCACGACGTCGTCGTCCCGCCTCCATCCCGACGACGTCGCCCGGCACACCTTCGGCACCACCCGCCGCGGCTTCGACCCGGCCGAGGTCCGCAGCTTCCTCGAGTACGTGGCCCGCGAGCTCGCCGCCGCCGCCGACCGGGAGCAGGAGCTGCGCCAGGCCGTGGCCGAGGCCGAGCACCGGGCCGCCAACCCCGTCCTCGACGACGCCACCCTGACCGCCTCGCTGGGCCAGGAGACGGCGCGCGTGCTGCGGTCGGCCCACGACGCCGCGGCCGAGCTGCTGGCCCGGGCCGAGAGCGACGCCGCCCAGCTCCGGTCCCGGACCCAGGAGGAGGCCGAGGAGCTCCAGCACCGCAGCGAGCAGTCGGCCCACGATCGCGGCGCCCAGGCGGCGGCGGCCGCGGCCGAGCTGCGCCGGCGGGCCGAGGAGGAGGCCAACGCCCGGGTGGAGAGCGCCCAGCTCGAGGCCGACGCCCTGGTGGCCCAGGCCCGGGAGGAGTGCCGCGCCATGGTCCAGGAGGCCCAGGAGCTGCGGTCCCGGGTCCTGGCCGACCTGACCCGTCGCCGCCGCGTCCTGCACAGCCAGATCGAGCAGCTCCGGGCGGGCCGCGAGCGCCTGGCCCAGACCGTCACCGACGTGCGCAGCGCCGTCGACGCCATCGCCGACGACCTGTTCCGGGCCGAGGACCAGGCCCGGCTGGCGGCCGAGATGGCGGGACGCCAGGCCGCCCACGACGAGCTCGAGGACGTGGCCACCCCGGGGGGCGCCGCCCTTCCGGGCGACGGTTCCCTCCCGGCCCCGGCCCCGGCTCCCGAGGGGCCCGGGGCGGGCGCGTCCGGACCGGGCATCGCCGACCCCGGGGACGGGGGGGAACCCGAGGCGGCGGCCACCCGGCAGTCGGTGGAGGAGCTCTTCGCCCGCCTGCGGGCCGGGTCCGAGTCGCTCACCCCGCCCACCGGGGTCCCGGCCGTGGCGGGCGGGACGGCCCCGGGCGCCGACGACCCCGCCCCCGCCACCGAGGGGAGCGCCGACGAGGCCCCGGGGGAGGGCGGGGGGACGGGGCCCGTGGCCGAGGCCGCTCCCGCCCCGCCGGTGGCCCAGGGTGGGGCCGGGGACGACGCCGACGCCGGGACCGGGGGGACCGCCCGGGACGAGGCGGCGGGGTCGGTGGCCGACGTCGAGCTCGAGCGCCGGGACGAGGTCCTCCTGCCCATGGTCGAGCTCCTGGCCCGCCGGCTCAAGCGGGCGCTGCAGGACGACCAGAACGACATCCTGGCCCGCCTGCGGGCGGCGGGAGGCTGGGCCCCCGGTGTCCTGGCGCCCGAGGAGGAGCACGCCGGGCGCTTCGCCCGGGCCGCCCTCGACCCCCTCGCCGAGGCCGGGGGCGCCGGTGCCGCCTTCGCCGGGGGCAAGGCCGACGAGGCCCCGGCGGTGGAGGACGTCGCCGGTGAGCTGGCGGGGGAGATCGTGGCGCCCCTGCGCCGGCGCCTCGACAGCGAGGCCCCGGCCATCGGGGCGGACGAGCCGGCGCTGGTGGAGCTGGTGGGCGCAGCCTTCCGGGAATGGAAAGGGGCGCGGGTCGAGCGCCTTGCCGGGGACAAGGCGGTGTTGGCGTTCGCGCGGGCAGCGTTGGCGGCGGTGCCGAGCGACGCGACGCTGCGGTGGATCGTCGACGACGAGGGGAGCGAGTGCCCCGACTGCGACGACAACGCGCTGGCGGGGCCGGTCCGCGCCGGGGAGGAGTTCCCCACCGGGCACCGCCATCCCCCGGCTCACGCCGGGTGCCGGTGCCTGCTGGCACCACCGACGGCGTAGGCTGCCCCGCCGTGCGCACACCCCAGGACCTGCCGCGTCAGCGACCGCGGCGGCGCGCCGGCAGGCGGAAGGGATGGTGGATCCTCGTCGCCGTGGTGGTGCTGGTGGTGCTGTTCTCCCTGCGCACCCTGGCCACCTTCTACACCGACTACCTGTGGTTCGGCTCGGTGCACTTCGGGCAGGTGTGGCGGACCATCTTCGAGGTGAAGGTGGGCCTGTTCTTCGGCTTCGCCGCCATCTTCTTCGTGGTGCTCTGGGTCAACCTGGCCGTGGTCGACCGCCTCGCCCCGAGCCAGCTCATGCTCGGCCCCGAGGACGAGCTCGTCCGCCGCTACCAGCAGCACGTGGCGCCCCGGGCCGTCCTGGTGCGCACCCTGGTCTCCGTCGTCATCGGGCTCATCGCCGCCTCCGGGGTCATCGGGCAGTGGAAGAACTACCTCATGTTCATGAACGGCGTGCCGTTCTCCAGCACCGATCCCCAGTTCCACAAGAACGTGGCCTTCTTCGTCTTCGAGCTCCCCTTCCTGTCGTTCCTGGTGAGCTGGGCCTTCGTCTCCCTCGTGGTCATCGCCATCTTCACGGTGATCGCCCACTACCTGAACGGGGGCATCCGCATCCAGTCCGGCTCACCCAACGTCGCCCCCCAGGTCAAGGTCCACCTGTCGGTGCTGCTGGCCTGCATGGCCCTGGTGAAGGCCTTCGGCTACGTGCTGGCCCGCTACAACCTGGACCTCTCCCAGAACGGCTACGTCCAGGGCGCCACCTACACCGACGTGCACGCCCGGCTCCCCGCCTACACCCTGCTCATCTGGATCTCGGTCCTGGCCGCCATCATCTTCCTGGTCAACATCCGGCGCCGGGGCTGGGCCCTCCCGGTGCTGGGGGTCGGTCTGTGGGCCTTCGTGGCGGTGGTCATCGGGGCCATCTACCCCGCCATCGTCCAGGCCATCAAGGTCAACCCCGCCCAGAACTCCCTCGAGCGCCCCTACATCGCCCGGAACATCTCCGCCACCCGCGCCGCCCTCGGCCTCAACAAGGTGTCGGTGCAGGGCTTCAACGCCGGCCAGTCCCTCACCCCCTCGCAGGTCCTGGCCAACGAGGCCACGCTGAACAACGTGCAGCTGTGGGACCCCACCCAGACGTCGCAGACCTACACCAAGCTCCAGGCCATCCGCTCCTACTACTCCTTCAACACCCTGGCCGTGGACCGCTACAAGATCGCCGGCACCATCGACCCCACGGTGATCGGGGTGCGCCAGGTCAACGACTCCGATCTCCCCCAGTCGGGGTGGGTGAACACCCATCTCCAGTACACCCACGGCTACGCCGGGTTCCTCGCCCCCTCCAACGCCGCCAACGAGGGGAACCCCTCCTTCGCCGTGTCGAACGTGCCGGCCCAGTCGGCGCCCGGGGCCCCGGCCATCAAGCAGCCCCGGGTGTACTTCGGCATCGCCAACCCCAACGGCGGCGACGCCAACTACGTCCTGGCCGACACTCGCCAGCCCGAGATCGACTACCAGGTCTCGGACGCCTCGAACCCGGTGACGAGCACCTACCACGGAACGGGCGGGGTCCAGCTCACCAACGACTTCAAGAAGCTGGCCTTCGCCATCCGCTTCGGGGACTTCAACCTCCTGGTGTCGAACCTGGTGACCTCGCACTCGCGCCTCATGTTCGTCCGCGACGTGACCCAGATGGCCCAGAAGGCCGCCCCCTTCCTGAGCTTCGACTCCGATCCCTACCCGGTGGTGGTCGATGGCCAGATCTACTGGGTCCTCGACGCCTACACCACCACCGACAACTACCCCTACGCCCAGAACGTGGACACGTCCTCGCTCGCGGCCAACAGCGGCCTGAACCAGAACTTCAACTACGTGCGCAACTCCGTCAAGGTGGTGGTGAACGCCTACAGCGGGGCCATGAAGTTCTACGACGTCACCGCCCTCACCCACACCGAGGACCCCATCCTCCAGATGTGGGAGAAGGTCTTCCCCGGCTTGTTCACCCCGGTGTCGGACGTCTCGCCCAAGGCCCTGGTGAGCCACTTCCGCTATCCCGAAGACCTCCTCACCGTGCAGGCCGCCACCTACGGCCGCTACCACATCACCCAGCCTTTGGCCTTCTACAACGCCACCAACGCCTGGAACGTCTCGGAGAGCGCCGGATCCGGCCCCCCCAACCAGGCCCTCCCCACGACCCTCACCACCAACGCCCAGGGCCAGGTGGTGAACACCGGTCAGGTGGTGCGCATGTCGCCCGAGTACGAGGTGTTCCAGGTCCCGGGCCAGAGCAGCCAGTCCTACAACCTGGTGGATGCCTTCAGCCCCGTGTCCCAGGGCGACCAGATCCAGACGATGTCCGGGTTCATCGTGGCGGGATCCGATCCCGGCAACTACGGGAAGCTCACGGTGTTCCAGACGCCCGCCATCGAGGGCCCGGCGCTCATCGACGCCGACATCGCCGCCACCCAGAAGATCTCCTCGCAGATCAGCCTGCTCAACCAGAACGGCTCGAGCGTGCTGCTGGGGACGCTGCAGTTCGTGCCCGTCGGCAACGCCATCCTCTACTTCCGGCCCTTCTACGTTGAGTCGTCGCGCAACCCCTTCCCCCAGCTCGACTACTACATCGTCGTCTACAGCGGCCAACAGGGGCAGAGCCAGGTGGCCTTCGAGACCACGCTGACCGGCGCTCTCCAGGACCTGTTCCAGGTGTCGGTGCCGAACCAGTCGAGCTCGTCGTCGAGCTCCGGTTCCAGCTCCAGCTCGTCCTCGGGGAGCTCGAGCACGGTGAGCCAGCACATCCAGAGCCTCATCGCCCAGGCCGCCACCGACTTCCAGCAGTCCCAGACCGACCTCAAGGCCGGGAACTTCGCCGCCTACGGCACCGACCAGCAGAACCTGCAGAACGTCCTCACCCAGCTCCAGCAGGCCACGCAAGCCGCCAAGACGACCTCGCCCACCACGACCAGGCCCAAGGCCACCAGCGCCACCTCGACCACGGACGCCTCCACCTCGACCACGTCGGGTGGGGTGGCTCTGGGGAACCGGTCCCGGCACGGCTCCACGTCCTGAACCCCAGGCCCCCGGGACCGTCGGTCGGCCGGCGCACCTCTCCGGGGCAGTGGGCCGGGAACGGGCCGCGGGGCGAGGTGCTACCATTGGGCCAACGACGCGGGGTGGAGCAGTCTGGTAGCTCGTCGGGCTCATAACCCGAAGGTCGGAGGTTCAAATCCTCCCCCCGCCACTATTGAAACGCTGGTCTGCGTGCATAGGGCAATGGCACCTGACCAGGCTTTTCGCATTCGGCCCAAGGTCGAAGATCAGCGCTCGGGGCTTTCTCGGGGCCTGCTCAGTCTCTGCGTACCGTGCCCCATGTAAGCGGTTGCCGCGCACGCGCCGGTGAGCTGCGGGTTCGCTGCCATGCCATGCCGAGCAGTTCGCCATGGATCCGCCGGTAGCCCGAGGTCGGGTTCTTCCTAGCCAAGCGGACCACGAGACCAACC
>DATJOV010000018.1:0-11752 GCA_035506735.1 Acidimicrobiales bacterium
CCTGGCAGCGCTGCGGAGCGGGCGGTGAGCCCGGACGGCGCCCACACCGGGCCGCCCCCCGGGGCTCCCGGTCCCGGGTTCGACCTTCACGGCCCGCTCGACCGGGTCCTCTCGGACGTCGGGTTGGCGGCCACGACCACGGGGGGCTCGGTGCGCTTCCGGGGCCGGGACCCGGTCCTCGGCGCCTCCTTGCGCCTCGGTGCCTGCATCGCCGTCCCCCTCATGGCCGCAGCCGTCGCCGCCGTCGCCTTCCACCGCCGGCGGGGCGGGCCCCCGCAGGACCTCGAGCTGGACCTGCGCCAGGCCGTCCACGCCATCAACCCCGGCGCGTTCTGGCACCCCACGGTGAACGGGGAGATGGCGCCGCACCCGCTCCTGCTCGACAACCCCTTCCTCGTCACGCCCTATCGAGCCGACGACGGCCGCCACGTCATGGCGTCCGGTGTCACGCCCGGCCTGGCGGCGAGATGGTGCCGCTTCCTCGACGTCCCCCCCGACGCCGCCAAGGTGGCCCGTGCCGTCGCCGGGTGGGAGTCCGCCCGTCTGGAGGAGGCCGCCAGCGCGGCGGGCCTGCCGGCGTGCGTGGTGCGGACCCCGGCCCAGTGGCGGGCCCACCCGCAGGGGGCGCTCTTGACCCTGTGTCCCGTGGTCGGCCTGGAGCGCATCGGCGACGCGCCGGCCCGGGAGGTCGCTCCTGCGCCCCGGCCCTTCGAGGGGATCCGCGTCCTGTCCTTCACCCATGCCGTGGCGGGCCCGACGGTGGGGAGGACCCTGGCCGAGCACGGCGCCGACGTGCTGTGCGGCACCCGTCCCAACGACTACGAGCACGAGTTCATCTACGCCGAGGCCAACGTGGGGTCGCGCAGTGCCTACCTCGACCTGGCCCGGCCCGTCGGGCGGTCCCGCACCGAGGCCCTCCTGGCCGAGGCGGACGTGGTGGTGGACAACCATCGGCACGGCACCCTCGGGGCACTGGGGCTCGACCCGCACCTGCTGGCCCAGCGGCACCCGGGACTCGTCACCGTGTCGGTGACCTGCTACGGGGCGACCGGACCGTGGGCGGGGCGGGGCGGCTTCGACATGCAGGGGTCGGCGGCCGCCGGGCTCATGACCCTCGAGGGGAGCGAGGACGATCCCAGGCTCCCTCCCACGACCCTCCTCAACGACTACGTCACGGGGTACCTGGGGGCCCTGGGTGCCACCGCGGCCCTCGTCCGGCGGGCCGAGGAGGGCGGTTCGTGGCACGTCACCGTGAGCCTGACCCGCACGGCGATGTGGTGTGGATCGCTCGGCCTGGTGGACCCGGCCGACGCCGGGTGCGACGACGAGCACCGGCTCAGGGAGCCCGAGCCCTACGACGCACCGAGCCCGTTCGGGGACCTCCACATGGTGGCGCCCCCCGTCCGCTTCTCCCGTACCCCTCCCGCCTGGCCCGATCCCGTTCTCGTGCCCCGGGGGTCGAGCCCGGCATCGTGGCGCCGCTGAGACGGCCCCGAGGTGGAGATCGAGGCCGGGAGCCGGCGTCAGCTCGGCCGGGGCGGGAAGGCCGCCGCTCGGTGACGTGACGCCCGGCGCCCGCCGTGACAGGGGCCGACGTCGGCCGGTGGGAAGATGCAGGGGATGACGAGGACGGGGGCCGGGCGCCCGCCACGTGGCGCGCTCCTGCTCGGCCCCGTGGCGGCGCTGGCCCTCGGGGCGGCAGCGTGCGGCTCACCGCTGTCCGCCTCGTCCGCCCGGAGCACCACCACCACGTCGACTCCGGCCTCGGTGACGGCCGGCGGGGGCATCACCTCGGCTCCCGTCCAGGTGGCCCACACCGACGTCGGGCAGGTCGCCTACCGCCAGCTGGGCAGTGGGACACCCCTCCTGCTCCTCATGGGCCTCGGGGGGAGCATCGACGACTGGGCGCCGGACTTCGTCGACGACCTCGCCGCGTCCCACCGGGTCGTCGCCGTCGACAACGCCGGCGTGGGGCAGACCTCCTCCCTGCCGCCACCGCTCACCGTCACGGCCATGGCCGACCAGACCAGCGCCTTCATCTCCGCCCTCGGCCTCCACCGCCCCGACGTGCTCGGGTGGTCCATGGGCGGCATGGTGGCCCAGGCCCTGGCCGTGCTCCACCCGGGCCAGGTCGGCAGGCTGGTCCTGGCCGCCACCCAGGTCGGGACGGGCGGGGCCGTCCCCATCCCGGTCGCCGCCGGGGCCGACGCCGCCAGCACGAACCCCGGCGCCGTGCTCTCGGTGCTGTTCCCGCCCGGGCAGGCCGGCGCCGAGCAGCGCTACGTCCACGGGATCGTGGCCTATCCCGGCTACTACGGGGCCCCCGCCGCGCTGCTCGGGCCCCAGAGCGCCGCCGTGCAGGCCTGGCTGGCCGGGGCCGACCCGGCCGGTCGCCTCGCCGGCGACATCCGGGCTCCCACGCTCGTCGCCGACGGGACCGTCGACGCCCTGGATCCCGTGGCCAACGCCCACATCCTGGCCGACGCCATCCGAGGAGCCCGGCTCGCCCTCTACCCCGGCGCCGGCCACGCCTTCCTCTTCCAGGACGCCGCCTCGTTCGTCCCCAGGGTCGAGCGCTTCCTGGGGTAGCCCGGGACGGGCGGGACGGGACCGTCCGAGCGGAGCGGGGCCGGCGTCAGGCGGCGCCGGCCCGTCCCACCAGGTGGAAGACGCGACTCAGCTGGCGGTAGGGGTCCCGTCGGCTGGCTTCGAGCTCGACCGCAGCCGTGGCCGCCAACTGGGTAGCGTCGCCGGGATCCAGCTCGGCCCCGCTGAACTCGAGCCAGTCGACGAACAACCACACCCCGTACCACCGCACCGGATCCACGCCTCGGCGCCGCAGCATGTCGCTGATCTCCTCCACGGTGTCGGCCCGTCCCGGCACCCCCAGGACCCCGATCTCGGTGCGGGCGTCGAACGAGGCCAGGGCGTCGTCCCACCGGCGCTCCAGGGCCGGGCGCACCGCCGATGCCCTGGCGTTGGCGGTCATGATCGAGACGACACCCCCGGGCCCGGCGCACCGGCACAGCTCGCCCACCAGAGGCTCGGGGTCTGCGAGGTACCCGAGCACGCCATGACACAGCACGGCCTCGAAGCACCGGCCCCCGACCGCCTCGTGGGCCTCCTCCCCCGGGCCCTCGACCAACGCCACCCGGGCTCGGGCCTCGGCCGGGAGGCGGGCCAGGCGGTCCTGCGCCTTCGAGAGCATGGCCGGGGAGGGATCGAGCACCGTCACCTCGTAGCCCTCCAGCGTCAGGGGGAACGACTGGTGGCCGGCACCGCCTCCGACGTCGAGGACCGCCGCCGGCGGAGGGGGGAGATGGTCGAGGAGGTGGCGGTGCAGGACGTAGGTCCGGACGTAGCCCTTCACCGAGGCGTAGGCCTCGTCGGCGAATCGGTCAGCCAGACCGGCCCAGAGGTCCTCGTTCACGGGGGCAAGGCTAGGGGTCCGCTCCCCTTCCTCCACCCGCTCGGGCCGCATGCCCGACGCCCTGCCGGGATCGTCGCACGGCCCTCCTCCGAGTGTTGACACGGTCGCCGTGATCCTGTAGCTCTGTCTTATGTCCATAGATAAAGGGTCCAGCCCCGGAGGGGCGGGGGGCGGGGCCGAGCGGCCACCCGGAACGGCGTCGCCGATCGAGTTCCGGCTCGATCCCTCCTCGGGGGTCCCGACCTACCTGCAGCTCGTCCAGCAGGTGGAGCACGCGCTGCGCCTCGGTTACCTGCAGCCCGGTGACCAGCTCCCCAAGGTGCGGGACGTGGTCGCCTCGCTGGCCATCAACCCCAACACCGTCCTCAAGGCCTACCGGGACCTCGAGGTGAAGGGCCTCACCACCGGCCGTCCCGGCCAGGGGACGTTCATCGAGGCCACGGTCAGCCCCGTGGCGCTGCCCGAGCTGACCCGGCTCCGGCGCATGCTGCACCGCTGGGTCACCGCTGCCGACGCCACCGGTCTCGACGAGGACGGGATGGTCGCCGTGTTCAGGAGCGTGATGCGCGATTTTCATGACCGCTCCCGCACGCCCGTGTCCCACCACGCCCGCCCACCCGACGGAACGGGGTCGGAGGGGGTGGCGTGAACGTCGTCGAGACCCGCGACCTGGGCAAGCGCTACGGCGCCACGTGGGCGCTGCGTCAGTGCTCACTCGCCGTCCCCGCCGGCCACGTCGTGGCCCTGGTGGGTCCGAACGGGGCCGGCAAGAGCACGCTCCTCAACCTGCTGGTGGGGCTGACGGCACCGACGCACGGGCACCTCACCGTGCTCGGGGGGTACGGGGCCGGCTCGCCCCACGCCCTCGACGGCATCGCCTTCGTCGCCCAGGACACGCCCCTGTACAAGAACCTTTCGGCCGGCGACATGCTCCACCTCACGGGCGGGATGAACCGCCGCTTCGACCTGGCCTACGCCGAAGCCAGGCTGGCCGAGCTGCACATCCCCCTCGGGCGGCGAGCGGGGAAGCTGTCGGGTGGCCAACAGGCCCAGCTCGCCCTGACCCTGGCGCTGGCCCGCCGGCCCCGGCTCCTTGTGCTGGACGAGCCCGTGGCCATGCTCGATCCCGTCGCCCGCCACGACTTCATGGCCACCATGCTCGCCGCCGTCACCGACGACGGCGTGTCGGTGGTGCTGTCGTCGCACGCCCTCACCGAGCTCGAGCGGGTGGCGGACTACCTCGTGGTGCTGTCCCAGGGCCAGGTCCAGGTGGCCGGGGCGTTCGACGACCTCCTGGCCGGCCATCGCCTGCTCGTCGGTCCCGCCGCCGAGGCGGAGCGCTATGCCGAGCGCCCCGTGGTCCACGTCCGGCGGGGCGGGGCGCAGGCCCAGCTGCTGGTGCGGGCGGGCGGGGCCGATCCCGTGCCTCCGGGCTGGGAGGCCCATCCGGTCGGGCTGGAGGAGCTCGCCCTGGCCTACCTGCGCCAGCCGGGCTCGTCGGCACTGCCCGGCCCCCGTCCCCACCGCCCGGCTGAGCAGGCGACGTCGGCGCCGTGACCGCCCTGACCGCACCGACGCAGGCCGTGGCGGCCCCGGACGAGGCCCTGGCGCCGATCCCGTGGCGAGGGATGACCTGGGTCACCTGGCGCCAGCACCGGGCCGCCCTGGCCGGTCTGGTCGCCGCCCTCGGCGGCCTGGCCGTGTACCTGTGGGTCTCGGGGCTGGAGCTGCACCACGACTACGCCGTCGCCGCAGCCTGCCGTCCGGCCGGCTCGGCCACCTGCGCCGCGCTCGCCAGCGCCTTCACCGCCAAGAACAGCTTCCTGACCAACGGCCTCGTGCTCCAGGTCCTCCCCCCGCTGATGGGCGCCTTCGTCGGGGCCCCGTGGCTGGCCCGCGAGCTCGAGACCGGGACCTTCCGCTTCGCCTGGACCCAGGGACTGGGTCGGCGCCGATGGGTCCACACCAAGCTGGCGGCGCTCGCCCTCGTGGTGACCGGCGCCGCCACGGCGATGGGAGCCCTGTTCTCCTGGTACTACGGGCCCTATTTCGCTCCCGGAAACCAGGCCCTCGGCCTGCCCCGATCGACCCCGCTCGCCCCGGGCCTGTTCGACCTGCGGGCCATCGTCTTCCCCGCATGGACGCTGGGCGCCTTCGCCCTTGGCTGCCTGGCCGCCATCGTCCTGCGCCGGGTGGTCCCGGCCATCGTCGTCACCCTGGCCGTCTACAGCGCCCTGGCCGTCGCCGTCGGCGGCGTGCTGCGCCAGCACTACCTGGCACCGCTGGTCACCCGGGCACTGACCGTCCCGTCCACGGCCTGGGTCCTCAGCCGCCGGTGGTTCACCTCCGCCGGCCGTCCCCGCAGCCCGGCGGCCATCGCCCAGGCGCTCCAGCAGGGGGCACCGCAGCTGGCCGGCAAGGGTGGGGTCCCCGATGCCATCGGCCCGTGGCGCTACCTCGTCCGGCACGGCTTCGTCCAGGTGACCACCTATCAACCCGCTGCCCGGTTCTGGCCCTTCCAGTCCATCGAGGGGGGATGGCTGCTGGCGCTGTCGGCCGTCGCCATGGTCGTCACCGTCCGGCTCGTACGCCGTCGCCCCGCCTGATGACCCCGGGAGCGGGGGTGGACCGACGAGCTGGCCCGGGCGCCATGCCCGCCCCAGGCGCTCGCCCGGGAGCGGCGCGCCCCGGTCGCCCCCGATCCCGATGGCGCCGGCTGGGATTGTTCCTCGGCGCCGGAGCGGTCGTCGTGGTGGCCGTGGGGGCCGCCGTGCACCGCACGGGGCCTCCCGACACCTTCCCGATACCGAGCAGGGCCACCCTGGCCGGACTCGACCTCCCGCAGCGGATCGTCGCCATCGCCCAGAGCCAGGTCGGCTACAGCACCGAGCCCTCCCAGTCCTACTGCAACAAGTACAGCGCGGCATGGGGGGCGGGCACGGCCGACTGCCCCGGCGGCAACCGGTCCGAGGAGTGGTGCGCCGACTTCGCCGCCTGGGTGTGGCAGAAGGCGGGCGTGCCCTTCACCTACGGCTACGCCCCGGGTGAGATCGACGGCGCCGCCGTGAGCTTCTACCAGTGGGCGGTGGCCAACGGCGCCTGGCACCCCGCCACCGGCGGGTTCGTGGCCGCGCCCGGGGACGTGGCCGTCTACGGCCTGGCACCGGGACCCGACCCGTCGGCCGCCCACGTCGCCGTGGTCACCGCCGACAGCCCCGGACAACCCGGCCCCGACGTGGTGAACGGGGACGGGGACCGCACCGGGTTCTCGGTGGTCGAGGCCGGGACGGACCAGCGGGTGGCCGATGCCGGCGGCGGCGATGCCGTCCTGGCCGGCTTCGTGACCCCGCCGTCGTGACGACGCGCGCCGCATGGCGGGTCCGGTCACGCACGCTGGTGCACGTGGGGCTCCTGGTGGCGGTGGCCGGAGCCCTCGGGACCTTGCAGCTCCTCCACGTCCGCAACGCCATCCATGCCGATGTCGGCCTGGGCTTCGCCGGCCTGGTCGTGATCCACCTGGTGCAGCGTCGTCACCGCATCGCCACGATGGTGGCGCACGTGGCCCGGCTCGGGCCCAGGGTCGGACACGAGCTGCGCCTCCTGGCATCGGATGCCGTCCTGGCCTTCCTCACGGTCAACGTGGTGGTCTCCGGGGTGCTCGACTGGGGCCGTGGGGCTCCGCTGCTCCTGCCGCAGCTCCCCCTGAACCTCGACCGATGGCACCTCCTGTCCTCGGTGGCCCTGGTGGTGGACCTCGTCGTCCACGTGGCTCGCCGGCGCACGCGCCTGCGGCGGTCGACGATCAGGTAGCCGGGCGCCGGCCCCGGCGGGGCGGCCCGGGCCGGTCGCTCAGGCCCGGGCCATCTGGGCCGGCCCGGCGTGGGCCGGCAGCGGCTTGCTGGCGATCTGCATGCGGAGGGCCTTGCAGGCGGGACCGAAGATGCCCGAGAAACTCGGGAACGGCTGAATGGTGTCGCTCACGACCTCGAGGGGGACCCGGGCCCGGATGGCCAGGGTGGCCTGCTGCAGCCACTCGCCCGCTTCGGGCCCCAGGGCATAGGCCCCCGTCAGGCGGGTGCCGTCGCTCAACAAGGTCAGGAACCCGTTGGACTGGGCGTAGGCGTGGGTGTAGGTGGCGGTCTTGGGCTGCTCCGAGACCAGCGCCGTGGCGCTGTAGGGGGCCTCGGCCGCACCCACGGCGGCGGCCTGCGGATCGGTGTAGGTGACCCGCGGGACGGCCTCGTAGTTGACGGGGTGGTCCTCGCCCGCGATGTTGGCGGCCACGACGTCGCCCTCGTACTCACCCACGTGGGTGAGGGGCCAGATGCCGTTGACGTCGCCGATGGCCCACAGTCGCTCTCCGGCCCGGAGGTGGTCGTCGACCTTGATCCCGTGGGGATCGGCCTCGACGCCGACGGTCTCGAGCCCGATCCCTTCGACCCGGGGCCGGCGGCCCGTGGCCACGAGCAGGTTGGTGCCCCGCACCTCGGTCCCGTCGGAGAGCTCGACGACGTAGTCGTCCCCGTCCCGGCGGGCCTGCGAGGCGCGCACCCCCAGCCGGAGCTCGATCCCGTCCCGCCCGAGCGCCTCGGCCAGGGCGTGGCCGAGGGGGGCCGGTTCGCGCGGGATGAGGCGGTCGGCGCCCTCGACGAGCACCACCTGGCCACCCAGTCGCACCACCACCTGGGCCAGCTCGACCCCGGCCGATCCGCCTCCCAGGACGACCAGGCGCCGGGGGACGGCCTTCATGCCCGTGGCCTCGCGGGTCCCCCACACCCCCTCGAGCGTGTCGAGCCCGGGGATGGGCGGCACGGACGGGTCCGAGCCCGTTGCCACGACGACGTGGTCGGCGGTGTGCCGGACGCCGTCGACCTCCACCACGCCGGTGCCGGCCAGCCGCCCCACGCCCCGCAACAAGGTGATGCCCTGGTCGGCCAGCCAGCGCTCCTGGCCCTTGTCGGAGTAGCCCGACACCATGTAGTCGCGCCAGTCCAGGGCCGCCTTGACGGCCACCTGGGCGCTGGCACCCACGTCGCGCGCCTCGTGGACGGCCTCGCCCGGACGCAGGAGCGACTTGGAGGGGATGCAGGCCCAGTAGGAGCACTCCCCGCCGACGAGCTCGCGTTCCACGACGGCGACGCGCAGGCCCCGCATGGCGATGGCTGCGGCACAGTGCTCCCCCGGGGCCCCGCCCCCGAGCACCACGGCGTCGAAATCGCTCACGTCGGCAGCTCCTGCCCGGTCTGCTCGCGCAGCATGTACTCGGCATACCAGTCTGGCCAATCGGGGTCCGCCGCCCCGATGCGCTTCTCGTGCTCACCGTGGGCGGTCTCGGCCCGGCGCAGCGCCCGGGCGAGGTCGCCGGCCGACGTGAACGTCACCGTCGACGGGTCGACCCGGCCCGGCAGCCGCGTCGTCACCTCCTGGAGGAGCCACGTGTTGCCGTCGGGATCGGCGAAGGTGGCGAAGGTGTTGTAGCTCCTGCGCTCGGGGGCCGGGCCGGCCACACGGTCGCCGGCGGCGAGCGGCCGGAACTGGGCACCGGGCACCCCGGAGTGGAAGACCTCGCTGACGTCGGCGCCGGCGGCCTGCAGGTCGGCCCGGGCCGCATCGATGTCCGACACGATCAGGTACAGGCCCTGGGCCGTGCCCGGCTCAGCCGAGGTGATCTTCGTCCCGAACTGCACGGAGCAGCCTGACCCCGGGGGCGTGAATTGGACGACCCGGAAACCGTTGTCGAAGGGGAAATCGGCGTCGAGGCGCCACCCCAGCCCGGCGTAGAAGGCCTTGGCCCGGTCGGCGTCGGCCACGGGGATCACGACCGCCTCGAACAGCAGGTCGACGCCCGCCTTGCGATCCCCGCCCTGGACCGGCGCCACGTCGTCCTTCGTCACGCTCATGCTGCCTCCGCTCTCGCGGTGCGAGTCTCGCACCTCGCGCTCCGGCCCGCACCGCGTCGACGGTCGCCGCGGCGGCGAGTGATCGGGTCGTGCTCCGCGTCACGTGGTGGCCACGCTGTGCGGCAAGCGGATCAGATGCCGGCCAGCGACCGCGCCTCGGCCGAGCCGACCACGACCTCGTGCAGGTCCCCGCCCACTTCGAGGCGACTCGACTGGCTGAGGCCCCCGACCTTCGTCGGCTCGAACCCGGCGGTGCGGATCAGCCGCTCGACCTCCCGCCCGGCCCGGTCGTCGTCGGTGACGTAGAAGAGCACCGCCGCCTCCGGTGTGCGGTGGCTCGAGGACTCGAGGAGCTCGGCCGACATGGTTCCGAACGCCATGGCCAGCGGCGCCCCGGGGGGCAGCCACCCGGCGACGACGTCACCGGAGGACTGCCCGGGGGGAAGGAGACGGACGAGCTGCCCGTGGTCATCGATCCCGACCGGGTTGCTCGGGACGACGACGGGGAGGTCGGCCACGGCGTCGGCGATCTCGTCGATGACGCTGTGCAGCACCGGGAACCGCAGGGCGAGCACGACCGCGTCGGCACCTTGCACCGCATCCCGGTTGTCGGACGCCACGACGACGGCGGGACCGATCCCCGCGGCCAGCGCCCGGGCCGATGCCGCGTCGGCGCTGGCCAGCCGGACGTCCTCGCCGCCACGGGCGAGCTGGCGGGCGATGGCCGACCCGATGCCACCGGTGCCGATGATTGCGGTGGCCAAGGACCTCACCTCCCGGCCGTCACCGTACCCGAGGGGGCCGACTGCCTCCCGGCAGACCTGGTGCACCACCGTCAGCGGCTCGGCGCCGCTCGTGTACCCCGCCGCCACCGCGCCGGTGGGACGCCGTAGCGGTGCTTGAAGGCACGGCTGAAGGCCGCCTCCGAGGTGTAGCCCACCGTCTCCGCCACCCGGGCGACGGGGAGGGAGGTGGCGCGCAGGAGGTCGGTGGCGGCCTCCAGGCGGACGTGGCCGAGATAGGTGGCGGGCGGGCTCCCGACGCGGGCGGCGAAGCGCGCCGCGAAGACCGAACGGGAGAGGCTGCACCGCCGGGCCAACTCCTCGACCGGCCAGTCCCGGGCCGGGTCCCGGTGGATGGCGCTCAGCGCCGCGCCGATGTGCGGATCGAGGGCGCCGACCAGCCAGTTGGGCTCGGCGTTCGTGCCCGCCGCCCAGGCCCGAAGGATCTGGATGAAGACCAGATCGAGGATGCGGGCGACCATCACCGCCGACCCCTGCGTGGGCGACTGCATCTCGAGCAGGAGCATCCGGCGGGCCACCTCGAGCCCTTCGAGGGCGGGACCCCGGTCGCCCCGCAGGAGGATCAGGGCCGGGAGGCTGGCCAGCAGGTGACTGGCCTGCGGATCGCCGATGGTGAAGGTCCCGCACAGCCAGCGCGTGGGACCGAGAGCCGCGCCGGCGGCGGCCCCTGCTGGGTCCGGGCCATCGTCGCCGACACGGTGAGGATCGCCGCGCGGGAGGAGGGCCACGTCGCCCCGGCCCAGGACCTCGGCGTGCCGGTCCACCTCCATCCGGAGGGCGAGGTGCCCGTCTTCGACGATGTGCAGGGTGCCGACATGGGCGAAGCCGATGGAGAAGGGGCCCGAGGGGGCGTAGGCCACGATCCGCTCGCCGCTCAGGCGGACGCTGTGGAGGAGCTCCGAGAGCAGGTCGTGGGGGCGGCCGCCCGGGTCGAGACCGAGGGCGGCGTCCTCGAGCACACCCGGGTCGTCTGCCTCCGGCCCGACACTGGACGGACCCACCCGTGACGCCGGACGATCAGCAAGGTTTTCCGGGGGCGTGGTCATGGTCGGGTCGGCTCGCCGTGTCGCACACTAACGCAACCGACGGACACGCCGACGAGGAAGGAACCAGGACGCATGACGCCGACAGCTGGTGAGACGGGGTCGGGCCGGCCCACCAAGATCAGCTTCGTCTATTCCAATCCCACCGATCCCACCGCCTTCGAGGCGGCCTACCCGGAGCAGCTCGCCCTGGCCCGCCGCCTCCCCGGCCTGATCAGGCTCCAGGCTTCGAAAGTGTGGCCGAAGGAGGACGGGAGCCCCACCCCGGCGTACCGACTGCTGGACCTGTTCTTCGCCGACTACGACGCCGCCAGCGCGGCGGTAGCCGAGGCGGGCCCTCTGGTCGGCGCCACCCTCGAGCACGCCACCGGGGGCGTGCTCATCGCCTTCGCCGAGGTCCTCGAGGACACGTAGCGATCCTGCGACCGTCGCCACCGCCCCGCCGACGCACGCTCTGCGCGACTCGAACGCCAGCGAGGGTCGTCAATGAGCGAATCGCACCTTGGGCATGATGCGCGCTAGCCATCGAGGTTGGTACCACGCCGCGTGGCGGGTCAGGCGCAGGAGCACGGGGAG
>DATJOV010000019.1:0-13935 GCA_035506735.1 Acidimicrobiales bacterium
GTCGGTGGGTACTTCTGGTGGTACTACGCCGAGGACTGCGTCCCGACCACCAGACCCCTGTGGGCCGCCCTCCGCAGCGGGTTCGAGGCCGAGTCGGCCGCCCTGGGTCCCTGAGGGGATCGATGCACGGGGCCTGTCCCCCGGGGTGCGATGTGGGCCGGTCGGTGAACACCACGTGAACGGCGGGCGACCGACCGGGCCGTGACGAGACGGCGCGGGCCCGGCTGTACTGTGATGCCGTGACCGACGCCGCCACCGAGCCCGCGCGCAGGCTCACGCTGTCGGGCTGCGTCAACTTCCGCGACCTCGGTGGCTACCCCACCCAGGACGGTCGCCGGCTCCGGTGGCGCACCCTGTTCCGGGCCGACGGCCTGGCCGGTCTCGACGCCGACGACTGTGCCCAGCTGGCCGCGTTCGGGCTGCGGACCGTGATCGACCTCCGCACCGTGGGCGAGGTCGAGCAGCGGGGCCGCTTCCCGCTCGAGCGCTTCGAGGTGGAGTACCACCACCTCCCCCTCACCGACATCCTCCCTTCCCAGGAGGACCTGCGCCGCTACGACGAGCCCGCCTTCGTCACCTCCCGCTACCACGAGCTCTTCACCGAGGGTTCGCGCTCGCTGGCCCAGGCGGTGCGCATCCTGGCCGAGCCCGGCGCCCTGCCCGCCGTGTTCCACTGCAGCGCCGGCAAGGACCGGACCGGGATCCTGGCCGCCCTGGTCCTCGCCTTCCTGGGCGTGCCCCGGGCCGCCATCGTGGACGACTACGCCCTCAGCGCAGAGGCCATGGTGGCCCTCCTCGAGCGCCTCAAGCGCGAGTACGCCGAGAGCGCCGACGAGGTCGAGCGGTACCGACCGGCGGTGGTGAACGCCGCCCCGCAGACCATGGACGCCTTCCTCGACGCCCTGGAGGACGAGCACGGCAGCTTCGACCGCCTGGCCGACACCCTGGGCGTGACCGACGCCGTGGCCCGGTTGCGGGAGGAACTGCTCGAGCCCGACGACCTCGGGGCCTGACTCCGGTCGCCCCGGCCCGGGGGCGGCGGGAGGCGGGAGGCGGGAGGCGGGTCAGTCGACGGCTTGGCGGAAGACCAGCACGTCCGAGCCGTCGCGCGCCGTGACCGCCGTCACGAGCTCCCAACCGCCCTCGGAGCGGTCCCGCAGCACCCTGTCGACCTTGTCCTCGTCCCGCGCGTCGTCGGGCCGCAGGGCCCCGGGCAGGAGGGTCAAGCCGTAGCGCCACATCCCCACGGGGCAGACCCTAACCAGTGGCCGCGGCGGCGGCTCGGGCCCACGAGCAGGGCTGCTGCCGTCCGCACCCCCCCAGCCAGGGCCGTCGCCCCCTCCCCCACCACGGTGAACATTGGGCGAACGCCCGGTGAACGTCGGGCAAACTGACCGGCCCCGGGCGGGGGCCGGGGCCCGGCCTGGCATCCGGCGCCCGATTCGGGGCCGGGCGCCGTCCCCGGTAGCGTCGGCGGCCGTGGCCCCACCCCCCCTTCCGTCGGCTCCCGGGGAGCACCCCGGGCCGCGCCCCCCCACGGGGCGAGCCGTGAGCGGCGACGGCGTGGGGGTGGCGTACTACGACCTGGGGGGCGGGGGGCCACCCCTGCTCTGCGTCCACCCCACGGGGTTCTGCGGCCCCGTGCTCGGTCCCCTGGCCGCCCACCTGCGTCCCTCCTTCCACGCCATCGCCGTGGACGAGCGGGGCCACGGCGGCTCGGACCTGCCCCCGCGCGGGGACTACGACTGGGAGGGCTTCGCCGCCGACGTGCTCGCCGTGGTGGACCACCTCGGGCTCGAGCGCCCCTACGGCTTCGGCCACTCCTCGGGGGCGGCCGCCCTGCTCCTGGCGGAGGAGGAGCGGCCCGGGACCTTCGCCGCCCTGTACTGCTTCGAGCCCGTCGTGTACCCCGGGGACGAACCCCTGCGCCCCAGCATGGCCGGCAATCCCCTGGTGGAGTCGGCCCTGCGGCGCCGGGAGGAGTTCCCCACCCGGGACGAGGCGCTCGCCAACTTCGCCACCAAGGCCCCCTTCGACCGCCTCCACCCCGACGCCCTGGCCGCCTACGTCGACAACGGCTTCGCTCCCCGGCCCGGCGGGGGGATCGGCCTGCGCTGCCGGCGCGAGCACGAGGCCCAGGTCTACGCCCACGCCTTCTCCCACGACGCCTTCGCCCGGCTGGGGGCGGTGCGCTGCCCCGTGACCCTGGCCTGCGGCGGGGAGACCGACGCCTTCGGGCCCGAGCTCCTGGCCCGCTTCGCCGAGCGCCTCCACTACCCCCGCACCGTCGTCGTGCCCGGGGTGGGCCATTTCGGGCCCCTGGAGGACCCCGCCGCCGTGGCCGCCTCGGTGCTGGCCCACATGGTCCCCGGGGCCGGCACACCCCGGGCGTAGCCTCCCCCACGTGGCCCTGACCCTCCCCAGCTCCCTGTCCCCCTCCAAGCTCACGGCCTTCAAGGACTGCCCCCTGGCCTTCCGCTACGCCGCCATCGACCGCCTGCCCGAGGCCGCCTCGCCCGCCACCGTCAAGGGCACCCTCGTCCACCGGGCCCTGGAGCTGCTCTTCTGGGACCACCCCCGGGGCGGGCGCTCGGCCGGTGCCGCCCACGAGGCCCTGGCCCGGGCCTGGGAGGAGCTCCAGGACGACCCCGAACTGGTGGAGCTCGAGCTCGACGACACCCAGCGCCAGGCCTTCGTGGCCGACGCGGCGTCCCTGGTGGACGGCTATCTCCGCCTCGAGGACCCCGACGCCGTGGACGCCGTGGGCGTCGAGCTCACCATGGAGGCCGACGTGGGAGGGCTCCTCCTCCGGGGCATCATCGACCGCCTCGACGTCACCCCCGAGGGGGAGTTCGTCGTGGTCGACTACAAGACCGGGCGGGTCCCCTCGGTGCTCCAGGAGCAGGCCCGGCTGACCGGCGTGCAGTTCTACGCCCTGCTGTGCGAGCAGGTCCTGGGACGGCGCCCGGTCCAGGTCCGCCTGCTCTACCTGCGCCAGCCGGTGATCATCGAGGCCGCCCCCTCGGACCAGTCCCTGCGGGGCACCCGCCAGCGGACCGCGGCGGTGTGGACGGCCATCGAGCGGGCCTGCACGAACGAGGACTTCCGCCCCCGGCCCTCGGCCCTGTGCAACTGGTGCAGCTTCCGCGACCGCTGCCCCGCCTGGTCGGGCGGGGCCGGGACCGAGGACGCCGGGGATGGTGCCGGGGTCCTCCTGGCCGCCGGCGGCGCCGCCTGAGCGACGGCCGGGCTCCCCCCCCGTGGGTGGCCGGGGCCGATCCTGGAATGCCGGGGGAAGCGCTGGGGTTGACCAGGCCATGAGCGAGCGTGCCTTCTCCGTGACCTACGACTACCGCTGTCCCTTCGCCCGCAACGCCCACGAGCACGTGGTGACGGCGCTCGAGGCCGGGGCCGACTGGGAGGTGGAGTTCAGCCCCTTCTCCTTGACCCAGGCCCACGTGGAGGACGGTGGCACCCCGGTGTGGGACGATCCCGCCAAGGCCTCGCACCTCCTGGCCATCGAGGCGGGCCTGGTGGTGCGGGACCGGTACCCCGAGCGCTTTCTCTTCACCCACCAGGCCCTCTTCGCGGCCCGCCACGACCAGGGCAAGGACCTGCTGGACGAGGCCGTGGTGGCCGGGGTCCTCACGGAGTGCGGCGTGGACGCCGAGGAGGTCCTGGCGGTCGTGGCCAGCGGCACCCCCCGCAAGGAATTCCGGACCGCCCACGAGGCGTCGGTGGCCAACCATCACGTCTTCGGTGTGCCCACCTTCGTGGTCGGGGACCGGGCCGTCTTCGTCCGCCTCATGACCCGGCCCGAGGGCGACGGCGAGCTGGCGGCACGGACCATCGGCGCCGTCCTCGACCTCATCGACGGCCACCCCGAGCTCAACGAGTTCAAGCACACCACGATCCCGCGCTGAGGCCTGCCGGCCCGTCGCACGTCCGACGCGTCTCGTCAGCAGGCTGTCCGCGCCATTGCCGACCACGCCGTGATCCTCTGGCCGGCCCTGACAGCGACGATCCCATCGCGGCACGGCCGGCGAAGGAGCGTGCCGGTCGAGCAGCGAGCACTCGTCGAGTCACCCACGTCCTGAGCTCCACGACCCCACCTGGTCGAGTCCGTCGACGAGGGTGGCCGTCCCCGACGACGAAGGGCACGTCTCTTCGATCATGGACGTGTGCTCGCCTCAGCCACGGCCGCCGTCGCCAACCACGGCAAACGGGGCGAACGAGATCGATGACTACGAACCCCTGCCAGTCGATCCCGTCGTGCCGGAAGCCGATGCACCGGTCTGCGGGTCGGGAGCGTGCCGGTGCAGCGTGCACAGCAGGCCCAGGCACGAGGGCCTGACACGGGCGTCGCCACCATCGACCAGGGGGAGGATTCACTCCCGCGCATCGTCGGACCCCGATCGGCCCGTGAGCCCCTCGTGCCTCCGTGACGAACACCGCGCCTACGGGGAGGCTGCGAGTGAACGGCCGATGTCCCATGCGTGATGGAAGGAATCGTGGGCGACCGACCGTGCGATCTCTTCGAGGAGCATGTCTCCCCGCTCGCGATGACTGACGATCGTTCCTTCACGCGCGACCTGGGCAACGGCTGCCTGCCAATCACCGCACGCTCGGCCGAGGGACCAGAGGGCAGTGGCAAGAGGGACGTCGGGATACGAGCGCGCCGCAGCGAGCAGCTCGGGGTCGTACGCCACGACGCTTCTGGCACCGGCGGCGGAGCCAGCGAGGCGCTCCGCCCAGATCCGCAGATTGTCCGACACGTGACAGACGTAGGAGCCCACCGACCAGGAGAGATCGGGGTGACGTTCGCTGCCCTGTGCATGGGCCAACAGCACCGAGAACTCCCGAGGAACGCCAGCCAGGTACGCGAGGGACTCGTCGAGTCCGATCGAGAACGCAAAGGAGCACTCCCGGCACGGGTCGCCGTACAGCGCGCCAGCCCATCGATCCACGAGGGGACTATCGCAGACCTGGCGATCGAGGACCAGCAGGCCTGGGACGTGCCTCGACGCGCCCGGGCCGCCGGAGCCGAGAGGGTCCGGCAGCTACCGGGCGCCCACCGCCTCGACCGCAGGGTCATGTCGTGGCGGCGGTGTCTCGCACGATCGTGCCGCTGAGCCGAATCCGAGCGACGCCGAAGCGAAGCCGACGAGCGACAATCCGTATGCGACGGCTTGACGCGACAGCTCGAGCACCGGGTAGTGGAGCCGGCGATGGAGCTCGATGAGCTCGTTGACGAGCCCGACGTAGGCCACGCCGAGAACCAGGCAGGCGCCGGCGACCGAGGCCAGTGCCCACCGCATGCCTTCTCGCCGACTCCTCCTGCGGGAAAGCGCAGACAACCAGACCCAGACCGGAGACGACCCAGAAGAAGTCCGCGCTCTCGGCCGAGATGGCCGGAATACCCACGAAGGGAATCTGGCCAGCAGCAACGCAGAGAAAACCCCCCGAGACGACCACCCGTTGGACCTGCAGCCCACCTTGCTCCATGTGGCGGACGCTATCGGCGTCCAGGCACTCGACGCCGGGTACTCCTCTTGCGGCGCTCGCCCGAGGCCGGCAGCAAGGTCGTCGGGCCGGTCGAGAGCGGGGACGACGAAGCCGCAGCGGGACCACCGCGGCGTTGTCGCACGACCGGGCCCGTCGCCGCTGGTTCGGCATCACGGCACCGACCACCGGTCGGTCCGCCGTCACCGCTCCCGGTCGGCGGGACCACGGTCCGTGAGACCGCACGCGCCAGCGGTGACCGATGGGCGGAGGCGCTCCAGTCCGGAGCCCCGCGAGCCGAAGCATCGTGGACGAGAGCCGGACAAGGAGGCGACACGATGCGTCGACTGATCAAGCTGACCGTGGTGGTCCTGGGGGCGAGCGGACTCGCCTACGCCATTCGGGCCAAGCGCACCGCGTCCTGAGGCTGCCGTGGCCGGGCCGCCCTCCCGGCGGCCCGCCACGGACCCTCGGCGCCATCGACCGGATGATCCTCTCCCCCGGAGCACCTCTATGCCACGCATGACTGCCACCACCCGTGGCGGCCTCGGCCTCGCCGCTCTGCTGCTGCTCTCGGCGGCGGGATGCTCGTCGGCGGCCGGCTTCCCGTCCGGGTCGGTCTCGGCCACCTTCTCCTGGCATCGCAACGCCGCCACTGCGGCGCTCGTCCACCCGCCCCCGCAGGCCTTCTCGGGCACCGTCGCCGGTGTGCCGGTGGCGGGGAGGGCGATCACGCCGGCGTTCCCCTCAGGAGGGGGCGCAAGCGGGACCTCGATCCCGGCCCACCTCGTCCTCGTCCGCTGGACGGGGACGTTCGAGGGCACCGGCTTCGCCCTCAGCGTGTCCGTCGCCACCTCGTCGCTGGCGGGGAACCCCTCGTCGGTAGCCCTCCAGGTCGGAGGGACGTTCGGCTCGCAGAAGGTGCAGGCCGTCGCCACGGCGACGGCCGCTCACCAGGACAAAATCAGCTTCCGCGGCACCGTCGGACGCCACCACGTGGTCGGCACCGTCCGCCAGGCGAGCCAGCACGGCGCCTCGGGCACGGCCACGGCCGACATCACCGTCACCGGCTGAGGCTCAGCCTCTCCAGGGGGCCGACGGCGGGGTGCCGAACCGGTCAGACCTTGATTCTCCCTCCCGAGACCAGGAACGAGGTGTGGGGGGGAGTCGCCACGGGGCAGGCCGACACGGGCGGCAGATTCGTGATCAGCCGTACCGTGTTGGGGGGATTGGGCGTGCCGAAGGAGCCGGGGCCCTTGATGGCGTGCGCCGGGGACCCGGCCAGGGTGATCACGCCTCCCGACACCGTGCCGGCCCCGACGCTCACGTACTTGATCGCCGTCGGCGCGATGCGGGGCGACGCCGGGGTCTGTGTCCACTTGATCACGACCCCTCCCAGGGAGAGGAGGTCGGTCCCGTTGAAGTCGGCGCAGGTGTTCGCCGGTTGCGCGCTCGACGCCGCCACGTACTTGGCCGCTCCCTTGAGGGCCCCGCCGGTCACGACGATGCCGGCCGGCGTGGTCACGGACTGCGGCGGGGCGCAGGTGAAGGCGACCTTGAACTTGACCGTGACGTGCGTGGCCGTCCCGGTGGAACTGAGCCCCGGCGTCACCGTGCCGACGGAGGTCGTCGAGGTCACCATGGTGCACGTGATGACACCCGTGGCCGGGACGCTGGCGAAGGCCGGGACGCTGAAGAGCACGACGGTCAGGCTGGTGGCGCACAGGGTGGCTGCCAGCGCCGTGAGCATGGGTCGCTGCATGCCGAACCTCCGGAGGTGTCGTCGCATCGATGCGGGCCGGAATCTAGTGCGGCGGTCCCGCCGGTGCCGGAGACCCTGGGGCGCCACGTGCCCGCCCTGGCGATCCGCCCACGGGGAGCCAGGCGCCATCACCGTCGGTAGGGCGGCGCATCCGACCCCCGGAGGGCCCCTGTGCCCGGCCCGCCACACGGCACACCGGCCCCTCGACCGTCCCCGGCCATCCGGGCATGCTGGTGCCGTGGCCGAGACGCATTTCGACGACTGGACGGCGACACACATGGAGGTGCTCTGGCCCGAGCTCTACGAGGCGTCCGCCATCGACCCCGCCGTGGCCTTCCTGGCGGCGCTGGCCGGGAGCGGCGGGGCTCTCGAGTTCGGCATCGGGACCGGTCGTGTCGCCATCCCCCTGCGACGGGCGGGGACCGCCGTGCACGGCATCGAGCTCTCGGCCGCCATGGCAGGCCGGCTGCACACCGACGCCGGCGCCCTCTCCATCGGGGTCACGGTCGGGGACTTCGCCACGTCCAGGGTCGAGGGACGCTTCCGGCTCGTCTACCTGGTGCGCAACACCATCACCAACCTCACCACCCAGGCCGAACAGGTCCTGTGCTTCCGCAACGCCGCCGAGCACCTCGAGCCCGGCGGGCACTTCGTCATCGAGAACTACGTCCCCGAGCTGCGACGCCTTCCGCCGGGCGAGACGACCCATCTGTTCGAGGTCTCCCCCACCCACGTGGGATTCGAGACCTACGACCTGGCGCGACAGATCGCCGTGTCCACCCACCACTGGATCGTGGACGGCCAGCACCGGCAGTTCTCCTCGCCCCACCGCTACGTGTGGCCCTCGGAGCTCGACCTCATGGCGCTGATGGCGGGCATGGTCCTGGTGCAGCGGTGGGCGGACTGGGACCGCACCGCCTTCGACGGCGAGAGTCGGAGCCATGTCTCGGTCTGGCAGAAGCCCCCCGGGGGGCGGTGAGACCCATCCCCCCGACGGTGGCATCGTCCCGACACCGACGGCTGCGGTCCTGTGGTGACCCGCCGGTCACTTCGGGCATCCCGTGCCGTCGTGGCGTTTTCTCCTACCGTGGGCCCATGACCGACGTCAACGGGGTATGCCCGGCCTGTCGCGGCCCCGCCCTCCTGGTCTTCGGCGACCGGGACGCCGACGGCGCCGCCTCCGGCCCCGCCCGCCTGGTGACCGTGGCGTGCCGTGACGACGCCTGCGGACGCAGCATCGACGTGAGCGGGCCGAGGATGGCAGCCAGCCGCTGAGACCGGTCGGTGCGGCCGGCGCCACCCGCTACCGTGCGGTCGATGCCCCTGCGCGGTGACGAGTACGACGCCCGCTTCGCCCGCCTGGAGGCAGGGGGTCTCTACCTCCACGGCGAGGCAGACCTGGTGGCGGCGCTGGCCGGGCCGCCGCCCGCAACCGTCCTCGACGCCGGCTGCGGCACGGGGCGGGTGGCCGTCGAGTTGGCCCGGCGGGGCTACGCCGTGGTGGGGGTCGACGTCGAGCCCCTCATGCTCGAGTCCGCCCGGGCCAAGGCCCCGGGACTGGAGTGGGTGCTCGCCGACCTGGCCGCCGACCCCCTGCCGGGCGGCCCCTACGACCTGGTGGTGGCGGCGGGGAACGTGATGATCTTCCTCCAGCTCGGGACCGAGGCCGCCGCCGTGGCCAACCTCGCCGCCGCCCTGCGCCCCGAGGGCCTCCTCGTGGCCGGCTTCGGGGTCGGGCGCCAGCTCACCCTGGAGCGCTACGACGAGTTGTGCACCCGGGCCGGCCTGGAGCTGGAGGAGCGCTTCGCCAGCTGGGAACGGGCCCCCTACGGCGGCGGGGACTACGCCGTCTCCGTCCACCGCCTCGCCGGACCACGGCGCCGCTGACGGCGCCACCCGGCCCGTTCGTGGGTCGGGGATGCGACGGCGGGGTACACAACGGGCAGAATGCGGCCCAACGCGGCGCCGGAGGGCGCCCCCGGGACACCCCCGGGCCCGAGACAGGAGAGCGCGAGCGGCATGAAGAAGGTCGGGATCGTGATGGGCAGTGCCTCGGACCTCCCCGTGATGGAGGCGGCGGTGGAGGCGCTGCAGGAATTCGACGTGCCGGTGGAGGTCCGCGTGCTCTCGGCCCACCGCACCCCCGACGACGCCCTGCAATGGGCGCGCGACGCGGAGGGCCAGGGGTTCGGCGCCGTGATCGCCGCCGCCGGCGGGGCGGCCCACCTGGCCGGGGTGCTGGCCGCCGCCACCCCCCTCCCCGTCATCGGGGTCCCCATCGCCGTGGGCGAGCTGGGGGGGCTCGACGCCCTGCTGGCCATGGTGCAGATGCCCTCGGGCGTGCCCGTGGCCACCGTGGCCGTGAACGGCGCCCGCAACGCCGCCCTGCTGGCCGTCCGCATCCTGGCCCTGAGCGACGACGGGGTGGCCAAGGGCCTCGACGAGTCCCGCCAGGCCATGGCGGCCAAGGTGCGGGCCGCCGACGCCGAGGTCCGGGGGCGCTTCGCCCAGGCGGGCGGGAGCTGAGGACGCCCGTCCCCCCCCGGGACCCCGACGGGCGGGGGGATCGACCGTGCGGGTGATCGTCACGGGCTCCACCGGGCTGATCGGGCGCTCGCTCACCGGGGCCCTGCGGGCCCGGGGGGACGAGGTCGTCGGGTTGGTGCGCCGGGCCCCCCAGGGCGCGGGCGAGGCCCGCTGGGACCCGGCCGCGGGCCAGCTCGACCCCGCACTGCTCGAGGGGGCCGACGGCGTGGTCCACCTGGCCGGGGCCGGGATCGGGGACCGGCGCTGGACGGCGGGGCGGCGGCGGGAGATCGTGGCCAGCCGGGTGGACTCGACGGCCCTGGTGGCCCGGACCCTGGCCCGCCTGGAGCGGCCGCCCGAAGTGCTCGTGAGCGCCTCCGCCGTGGGCTGGTACGGGGACCGGGGCGACGAGGAGCTGACCGAGGAGAGCGGCGCCGGCACCGGCTTCCTGGCCGAAGTGTGCCAGGCGTGGGAGGAGGCCACCGGGGAGGCGGCCGCCGCCGGCCGCCGGGTGGTGCGCCTGCGGTCGGGGGTGGTCCTGAGCGCCTCGGGAGGGGCGCTGCGCCGCCAGCTCCCTCTGTTCCGCCTCGGTCTCGGGGGTCGCCTGGGCGACGGCCGGCAGTGGCTGAGCTGGATCGCCGTCGACGACGAGGTGGGGATCATCCTCCACGCCCTGGAGGACCGGTCCCTGGCCGGCGCCGTCAACGCCACGGCGCCGGCGCCCGTCACCAACCGGGAGTTCACAGCGGCCCTCGGGGCCGTCCTGCACCGGCCCACCGTGGCCGCCGTCCCCCGGGCCGCCCTGCGCCTGGCCCTCGGCCCCGAGCTCGCGGCCGAGATGGTGCTGGCCAGCCAGCGGGTCCTCCCAAGCCGCGTCGTCGCCGCCGGCTACCGCTTCCGCCACGCCACCGTCGACGCCGCCCTGCGCGCCGTGCTCAGGGGTGGTTGAGGGGCCCCCACCGCACCCGGTGCGGGGCGGGGAGCTCAGCTCCGGCCCGGTGCCAGCTGCTCCACGGCGGTGGCGAGGTCGAGGTCCCCGGGCAGCAGGGCCAGGACCGGGACGGTGACCCCGTGATCGACGTAGCGCCGGACGTGGGCCACGCACTCCCGGGCCGTGCCGTGGACCACCAGGGCGTCGACGACCTCGTCGGGGATGGCCCCCAGGGCGCCCTTGCGGTCGCCGCTGCGCCACGCCGCCCACATGCCCTCGAGCAGTGGACCCCGTCCCAGCCACTGGTGGAAGGCGGCGTAGACGGCCACGTTGAGGTAGGCGGCGATGGCGATGCGGCCCACGGCCCTGGCCCGCTCGGGATCGGTGGTGGGGCACACGAAGATGCGGGCCACGATCTCCTTGCCCGGACCCACCTCCGCCACCACGGTCGGGACGTCGTCGGCCGACAGCCAGTTGATGACGGCGCCGTCGGCCTCGCGCCCCGCCAGCCGCAGCATCCCGGGGCGCAGGGCGGCCACGTAGACGGGCGGGGGCTCGGCGGGCGGGCGGGCCAGCCGGAAGCCGCGCACGGCGAAGGTGGCGTAGGCGGTGTCGACCTTCTCCCCCGCCAGGGCGGCCCGGAGGAAGCGCACCGTGTCGCGCACCCGCCGGTAGGGGTCGGCGAAGGGGGTGGCGTTCCACCGCTCCACGATCACGTCCGACGACGACCCGATGCCGAGGGCGAACCGCCCCGGGGCCAGCTCGGCCATGGTGGCGGCCTGCATGGCCAGGAGGCCCGGGCCCCGGGTGTAGACGGGGACCACCGCCGTCCCCAGGCGCAGGTGGGGCCGGGCCGACGCCGCCAGGGCCAGGGGCGTGAAGCCGTCGGCGCCGTTGGACTCGCCCGTCCACACGTCGGTGTAGCCCAGGGCCGCCAGCCGCTCGTACCAGGCGGGGTGCTCGGCCAGGGGGACGTCGTCGAAGGGGACGGTGATGCCGTAGCGGTCCACGGGGGAAGTGTTACACCCCGGCGCGACCATGACGCCGTGACCGACCAGCCGCAACTCCCGCTCCTCGACCGCACCGGGACCGAGGTCGCCCCGACCTCAGCGGCCCGCCCGACCACCCAGGGGGAATGGCGCATCGACGAGCGCACCCGCCTGGTGGGACGGCGGGGAGTGGCCGCCGCCCGGGCCGCGCTGGCCCGGTCGGTCGAGGGGCCCGAGGCGCACGCCGCCTGAGTCGGCGGCCGGGATCCCGGCCCCCCAGCGAGACCGGGCCCCGGGACCCGCTGGGGGGCCGGACGGTCAGGCCCGGGAGCGGGGCCGGGCACGGCGCCGGCCTGGACGTGCGGGCGCGGACGCTACGGTCGCACCGTGGGCTCGCTCGCCGAACGCCTCGGCTACCCCGGGGACGCCAGGCTCCTCATCCTCAGCTGCGACGACCTCGGGTTCTGCCACGCCGCCAACGTCGGGGTGTACCAGGCCCTGCGGGACGGGGTGGCCACCAGCGCCGGCCTCATGGTGCCCGCGCCCTGGGCCCGGGGGGCGGCGGCGGCCTACCGGGGCGAGGACGTGGGGGTCCACCTCACCGTCAACGCCGAGTACGACCTCTACCGGTGGGGCCCCATCACCCACGCCCCCTCCCTCCTCGACGGGGACGGCGGGTTCCCCCGCACCGTCGAGGACGTGTGGGACCACGCCGACCTCGACGAGGTCCGGCGCGAATGCCGGGCCCAGGTGGAGCGGGCCATCCTGTGGGGCTTCGACGTGAGCCATCTCGACGCCCACATGGGGACCATGCAGATCCGGTCGGAGTTCTTCGACGTGTACCTGGACCTGGCGGTGGAGTTCCGGCTCCCCCTGCGGCTGTCGGGAGCGGGCACCGAGTCGCTCATCGGCTTCCCCTTCCGCCACCTGGCGGAGGAGGCCGGGGTGCTGTTCCCCGACGACCTGGTGCAGGTGCCGCGGGTGGGGAGCCGCGACGTGCTCCTCGAGGCCCTGGACGGGCTCGGACCCGGGGTGACCGAGGCCTGCCTGCGCCCCGCCGTGGCCAGCCCCGAGCTCGAGGCCCTCGCCCCCGACTGGGAGGCCCGCGTCGACGACCACCGCCTGCTCGTGCACGACCCCGTGCTGCGCCGCGCCCTGGAGGACGCCGGGGTGGAGCTCGTCGGCTACCGGGCCCTGCGCGACCTCATGCGCTCGGGCGCCTGAGCCCACCCTCGGCCGTGCCCCGCCCCGGGGCCGCGACAGCGCCCGCCGGGGGCCGGTCGGCGCCCTTAGTACTCGGTGATGGCCGAGATCTCGGCCTGGAGGGTCTTGTACTCGGGGGCGTTGGTGATGGGGAGCAGGGACATGACCTTGGCCATGTTCCCGGTCACCTTGACCTTGCCCTGCATGAAGGCGGCGTTGGCGTCGAGCTCGCCCTTCTGGATCTTCATGGCGTCGGGGAAGGCGGTGGTCAGGGTGACCTCGGCGTCCTCGAGCTTGCCCAGCTTGCTCTCGGTGATCTTGCCGTTCTCGAGGACCCAGTAGTACTCGATGTCGCCGTCGGGGCCGCCCGTGACCACGTACTGCATCCGGGCCGAGGCCCCGGGACGCTCCGGCTGGCCCTCGGCCATGGACCGGGTCTCGTCGAGCCACTCCTGCGTGAGCCACTTCGACATGTCGTCGTCCCTCCCTGGGTCTGTGTGCATCGGCAACCGGTGCGGGCACCACGGACGCGCCCCGACGTCAGGCGGGCATGTTACCGAGCGGCGAGATCCCGCACACCGCTGAAGAGGTCGGTCTCGAGCACGGCCTCGGCCGGGGCGGCCCGGGCGGGGGACGCCTGCTCGGCCGGGCCGCCCTCGGCCCAGGCCCGCACGGCGTCCCCGGCGGGTGTCTCGACCAGGCTCCGGGCCAGGATGTACTCGTCCACGGGGTGGACGCTGCGGGCCACCTCGGGGGGCAGCCCGAACCAGAAGGGCGAGGTGGGGTCCACCTGGGTGGCGTGGGCCAGGAGCGCCTCCCGGCGGATCTCGCCGTAGCCGGCCACGTCCACGGCCGTGGTGAAGGGCCGGAGCTGCTTGGTGGCCCGCTCCAGCCAGGCGTCGTCGAAGGGGGACTCCAGGCCCAGCTCGAGGAACTTCTCGTGCATGGCGATGACCCGGGCCGCCGACCACCCCACGTAGTAGAGCTTCAGGGGCTGGAAGGGGGCCCCGAGCTCGGGATAG